>JAUQXC010000791.1 GCA_030834825.1 Thermoflexales bacterium | reverse complement strand
GCACACGCTCGCTGGCGGGTGCGACGCGCTTGAATGACAAGATCTATGTGGTGGGCGGAACCGAACCGTCAACGTCTCCAGCCACGCCTGCGCCCAGCAACGAGGTCATCGTCTTCAATCCTACGACTAATTCATGGAGCGCGGCTGCACCGTTGATCGATGCAGCGCATTCGCCGGGTGTGGCCGTGCTGCCGGATGCGGGCTGGCTCTATGTCATCGGCGGAGGAATTCAGTGGGATCCACTGGTCTCAGGACAAGTCTATGATCCGGCGACCAATACCTGGTCAAATCTGTCCGACACCTTCTCCGACTTTCACCGCGTGGGCAGCGGCGTGACCTACGTGGCGGGTCGCCTGTTGTTGGTGGGTGGAACCAGCCGGGTGTATGGACTCAACACCAACAAAGTCGAAGCCTATCGGTTGCGCGATGACTTCTGCAACTCCACCGTGAGCACCGATCAGTCTCTGGTTCTACCGGGCACGCACATCGTCTACACGATTGAGCTGCGCAGCGACATTACCTGGCTGCACGCCGCACAGCTGATCGATTCCATTCCAGCGGGCACCTCGTTTGACGGCTTCATCGGGGATCCGCGCGGCGCGACCTACGATGCCGGGCTGCGGCAGGTGAAGTGGCAGGGCGAGATCATCTCGCATCGCGATCCGATCCGTTTCAGTTTCTCGGTTTACGCTCCGCTTGAAGGTTGGCACGACGGTCAACCGATCACGAACACGGCGATCTTTGACGATGGCCTGGGGCACACCTTCAGCCGATCGGCCGTCACCACCTTCAGGGTGTTCGATCTTTCTGCTTCGACCAAGACGGTCGATCGGGCGCAGGCCGCCAGCGGCGATCTACTGACGTACACAATCCGCCTGCATAACGCTTCTGAGCAAAGGTACGGTGCTTCCGTGCGTGATGATATTCCGCTGTACACGACTTACGTACCCGGAAGTTTGACGGCCACCTCCGGCACGGTTTACACGGCCACCGATCGCATCGAATGGGTGGGCGACTTGCCTTACACGACCACGTATACCAACACGACCAGCGATTACGTGTGGGGCGATAGCCTGGGACGCGGCGCCGTGCCCGGTGTGAAGTACGCTTGGCTTGAAATTAAAGACACCGGCCTGCCGTTGAGCTTCTACGCACCGAACATGGGCAAATGTTTCCCGGTGCCTATTCCCTTTGACTTCAACTTCTATGGCAACACCTATACCCAGGCCGGTGTGCAGATCGACGGCTCGTTGTATTTCCCGGAATCCGGCGAGGAAGGTCTATATCCCGGCCCCAACAACCAGCCGATTCCCTACGACAACCTCCATCTCGATCGTTTCATCGCCGTACTGTGGGACGATCTTTATCAATGGCCGGGTGGCCTGTACTATCAAGTGGTGGGCACTGCTCCGCAGCGCCGGGTGGTGATTGAATTCTCACGCTTCTCACGGCTGGAAAGCGTGACTCAGCCCGGCGAGACCGGCAACTTCGAGATCATCCTGCATGAAGACAGCAGCGCCATCGTGTTGCAATACAAGGATGTGGACTTCGCTAATCCGCTGTACGATTTTGGCGCGAGTGCAACCGTGGGCATTCAAGGCGCACCCACTCAAGGCGTGCAGTATTCGTACAACACGCCCTCCCTGTCCAACGAGTTGGCGATTCTGTTTCTGCCGCCGGGTCAAAGCATTGAGCATCTCGCTTATGAGGCCGATGTCTCGTTTAGCGTGCAGGTGCAGGCTGTCCCAACCGTCAACACCTGGATTACGAACACGGCCATTCTGGTGAATCTCTACGGGCCGTTCCATGAACGCTCGGCGAGCACGCTGATCAACACCGTCGATCTTGGCGCATCCACCAAGACGATCGATCCCCTGACGGCTGCCACGGGCGAGACGGTGACGTACACGATTTCTGTCGTCAATACCGGGACGTTCACGGCCACCGCGACGATCACGGATCCGCTGCCCGCTGGTATCACGTATCTCAACGGCAGCAGCACCGTTGCTGGTGTGCCGCTCGAGTTGTATGAGGCTGCTACAAATCGCATCAAATGGACGGGGGCGGTTGGTGCAGGCCGCACGGTCGCACTGCGCTTCCAGGCAACGCTCAACGTACCAAGTGAGTCCGTGCTCAATAGTGTGACGATCGACGATGGGGCGGGCACGATCTTTCAGCGTCTAGCGGGCGGGCGGCAAGTGTTCTTGCCGTTGATCTTGAGGTAGGGACAGCGAGTCAGCGAACTGGCGAATCAGTGGGACGCGGGATCAGCGTGATCGACTTCGATGATCGTTGGGCGCGGATTAGATATTGTCTCTATCTTCTCAACGCCCGTTTGATGCGCTCCCAATAACGGCGCACCAGGCCTACCTGCTCCGGTGGAATGTCGTGGCGCGAATAACGCGCCTCGATGAACTCTTCCGTAATGCCGTCCACGTCTTGATCGATCTCGGGGACTTGACGCTCCAGCGTGCGGGCGTATTCGTACGGAGTCTGTGTCGGTTGGCGCGCGTGACCATGCTCGCCGCCGCGACGTAGCATGGCTAAGTAATAAAACTGCACCTGCTGGCGCGGCGAGAGTTTGCGCGGATTGAGCCAACGGCGGGAGGCGGAGGTCGATCGGACGGGGGTAGGCCGCCGCGCTCTGCGGCGCGCTTCACGCAAATCCTCAATCTGCTGGCCCAAGCCGCTGAACCATTCGCGCAACTTGCGCCACCCACGTACCACCAAACTCATCCCCGGCAGCTGCTTCAGCCAGGCCACTACCTCTGGATGCCGCCGCAGATACTGCGCCACCACGTAGCCGACGATAATCAGAAAGACGATCCAGAAAATCAGCGACTGCACAAACTCCGAAATGCCGGGCTGTGTTCCGTTAGGGGCCAATGACAATTGAGGTGGTTGCGCCAGGGGCGGCTGGGGCCGGTCCAACTGCGGATTGGGTGCAAACAGGCTGAGCAGCACATAGAGCAACGTGGCGAGGACAAAGAAGATGAACTCGATCACGATTATACCCAGTTGGAGGATGTAACCCAGTGTGCTCAGCAGACCCAGCGAATAGCGTGTGGGCAGCACTACAGCCACACCGACGGCGGCGGCCAGCATCAACAGCGTGTAGGTAATCCAGCGGCCGCCCACGCTGCGTCCCATCGGCACATTCTCCCACAACCAACCGGAACGGAGCAGATTCAACCGGGTGCGGCTGAACAGCACTAACGCCAGAAAGAAATAGGCCACCACGTGTTCCAGACCGTGCAACGCGGCTTCGCCGGATTGAGAGTTGGTGCGCAAGTGCAAGCGCAGCAGGCCCGCCAGAAAGGTAAGCGCCACACCGCCGAGCAGGGTAAACATGATTAGCTCGCGCCGGATCTCAACTTGGACCTGCGCGACTTCGCGAACGATTTCGCGATCCAGCATGGGGTCGAGCGTCTCCAAGTTCAACAGCTCGGCTGCGAGACGCCAGCTGCCAACCCACGTCAAGGCTGCGATGATCACGAGCACAAGCAGTTCACCATCGGGGTGACCATAAAAGGGATTGCTGACTTCTGTTGGTTGTGGACCACGCAGCACACCCAATAGCGAGCGCAGCAGCAAGAATAGCACCAGCGCTTCGGCGGCGCGCAGCGTGTACCACGGCACAGGCAATTTGCCATAGCGTACATAGCGCGTCAGATAGGCCGACTCCAAGGCGATGAAGAAACACAAGAAGGGTATGTATCCGGCATTCCACGTCGGTGAGAGTTGCCGTCCCAGTTGCACCACGCCAATCACCACACACGTCAGCAGACCGCTGACGATCAAGTAATTCGTCAACGTGGTCAGCGCGCTGTCACGCCTGGGCCGAGATTCGATCGCGGTCATGCCTGAGTTCTTCCCCCCTCTCCTGAAATCGCTTTTTGATTTCGGGAGAGGGGTTGGGGGTGAGGGCTTAACCTCTCCATAGATCCAGATCCCGTTCACGCATAAAGTGCTGTACCGGAATGCCAAAGTGCTTTGCGCGCTGTTGAATTTCCACGCTGTTCTTCACGGCGCCGCACAAGATCAACACCACGTTCAAGCCGGCCCGGCGTGCGCGAAAGATTTCATCGAACACAATATCGTCCACCGCACCCGTGATCAAGATCACGGTCGTGCCCCACGGCAGATGCGGGACTGCGTGTTGCAGCATTTGGGCGAAAGGAGGGGTGGAAATCGATCGGATGCGGGCCAGCACGTCGAGGATGCGTGTCAAATGCGCGCGGCCTTTGCGCGGCGGCAGGGCCTGCGGCTTTTCCCCCGCCCCGATCGGATCCGCACCGTTGACACTCAACCCCGCGGACTGGCGCTTGCCGATAATCCAGTTGGCCAGCGAGGCCGCGACCACGATCGCCAGCTCGGTCGCGTCGAGACGTGTGCGCTGTTCGTATTCGTCGGCGTTAAGGTTGAGGAAGATTGCCGTCTCCAGCGCGATCGATGGCTCGAACTGCTTGACCTGCAAACGGCCCAGCGTGGCCGTCGCCTTCCAGTCAACGCGGCGCAACGAATCGCCCGCCACGTAGTCGCGCTTGCCACGCACGCGGCTGGGATCCTCAAAGAGCGGCTGCGTGTGGCGCAGCGTGCCGATGGGGGAACGGGAGGGGAGTTTCACATTTGCAAACGGAATGATCTTGGGATACACGATCAAATGATCGGCCGCGCCCTCCGTATTGATCTCTTCATTCAAGCCGATCAGATCGCCTGAGCGCAAGTGCAGCGGCCCGATGGTGTAATAGCCCCGCCGATCGGCGTGCAGCGTATAGTCGAACTGGCGGCGGCCATACGGCCCGATCGTGGTTACGCTGCGATACGTGCTGGGGACGATCAACTCCAACGGCAGTTTCTCGGTCAATTGCAGCCACGGCACCGGCAGCCAATGCCGATTGACCAGTTCCAATTGTACCGGCACTTTCTCATACAAGAAGGCGCGGCGTTGGAACGATCGGTTGTACTCCACGGTCTTCAACGCCCGGCGGCTCCACCAGTGACTCAGCGCGTAGGTGCCCACGAGGAAATAGACCAGCGTCAAGATGGTGTCTTCGCGCAGGAAAATGGCGAGCACGGTCAGCAGGATGAGGAGAAGAAAGAAGGTATCGCCCACGGGTAGCCGTTAGTTGTTGTCTGCTGGTTGTTGGCAGTTGGTCGTTGGCTCTTCTTGCTAACCGCTAACTGCCGGCGGCTAGCTGCCCAATTCCAGCGGCGTACGTTCCAGAATATCGCCGACGATCTTCAATGCCGTCTGCCCGCGCAGCTCGGCTTCCGGCTTGACGATGAGCCGATGTGCTAAGGTGAACGGCGCCAGGTATTTCACATCGTCGGGAATAACGTGATCGCGTCCGCGGCTGGCGGCCAGCGCTTGTGCCGTCTTGAAGAGCGCCAGCGAGGCGCGTGGACTCGCGCCCAGCGTGACATCGCTGTGTGTGCGTGTGGCCGTTACCAGCGCCACGATGTAATCTTGCAGCGTCTCATCAACGTGCATTTCCCACACTTGTTTCTGAAAGTCCAGCAACTGCGCTTCGTCGGTGACCTGCTGCAACTTGTTGATGGGATGTTCGCGCTGCAAGTGTGGCAGCAATTGCTTCTCCTGTGCGGCCGAGGGATAACCGATCGCGAGACGCATGAGGAACCGATCGAGCTGCGCTTCAGGTAACGGGAAGGTGCCTTCGTACTCGATGGGGTTCTGGGTGGCGAGTACCATGAAAGGCCGTGGCAGCATTCGGGTGATGCCGTCGACCGTGACCTGCTGCTCCTGCATCGCTTCCAGCAAGGCCGATTGCGTGCGCGGTGTGGCACGGTTGATCTCATCGGCCAGCAGTACGTTGACGAAGATCGGCCCCGGGCGGAATTCGAAATCGCCGCTCTGTTGGTTGAAGACCGAGACGCCGGTCACGTCGTTGGGCAATAAATCGGGCGTGCATTGCAGGCGCTTGAACTGCCCGCCCAGACTGACTGCGATCGATCGGGCCAGCATGGTCTTGCCGACGCCGGGCACATCTTCGATCAAGACGTGGCCTTCGCACAACAAAGCGACCATCAACAGCTCGATCGCTTCGCGCTTGCCGATAATCACTTGTTCGACGTTGTTGCTGACCCGCGTGGTGAAGTCTTGAATGGAGGGCATGTTCTTTGCCTGACAGACGAAGTTGGCAAAAGTATAGCACGAATAGCAAGAGAAAACCTCCCGGAGGCTTCAACCCTCCGGGAGGTTACCCTATTTGCGCTTGAACGACTTTTTCTTTGGTGACGCAGTAGGTTTGGAGGACGCGCGCTTTTTGTCATGGCGCGGCTTGTGGCGCGCAGATTCGCGGCGTTCTGATTCGCGCGGCGCAGATTTGTGTGAGGGTGGTTTGCGTGTCCCGGTATCGCGCGGTGTCGCCTTGTGCCCAGATCGATCACGCGAGCCGGAGTCGCGCGAGGTGGCCGGGCGGATGTTGGTCGCTTGGCCGCGCACGGTCGCGCCCGCCATCGCCGACAGCACCTGGGCCTGAGCCTGGGTTGGCACCCCCACCAGCGAGTAGTCGTCAAAGATCTCGATCGGGCCGATGTACTTGCCCGGCAAGTTCGCTTCGTTGGCAATAGCGCCCACGATGTCGGCCGGGCGCAGACCGGCTTTGCGTCCCGCATCAATATACAGCATCGCCGTCTCAGTCTCGACGGGCAAAGGATAGCCGATCGGTTCCGGTTCAGCTGCCGGGGGCACATCCAATGGTTTGTCACCGCGCGCCAGGCGTACCGCCGCGGCGGCAATCTCCGCCAGATCTTTTCCGCTCTCTTCTGATAACTCCTCAACCAAAGCGAGATAAACATCCAGATCTTCGTCTTGCAGTGTTTTCAGCAGGCGCGCTTTGAAGAGCGCTGTACGCCGCGCGGCGACATCGGCCCGGCTGGGAACTTTCATGGCCGCTAAGCGTTGCCCTGTGAATTGTTCGATGGCGCGCTGCATGCGTGTCTGGCGCGGCGTGACGAATAAGATCGCTTTGCCCGCGCGCCCGGCCCGGGCCGTGCGCCCAATGCGATGAACATAGGATTCAGGATCGTTGGGGATGTCGAAGTTGATGACGTGGCTGATGTGTTCAATGTCCAAACCGCGCG
>JAUQXC010000790.1 GCA_030834825.1 Thermoflexales bacterium | reverse complement strand
GCTTATGGCTGACCACGACGACGCCCAGCCCTTGCTGGCGCAAGCGCCGGATGAGCTCGAGCACTTGTCGTGTCTGCGCAAGGCCCAGCGCCGCGGTTGGCTCGTCCAACAGCACGAGCTTGGAATTCCATAACACTGCCCGCGCCACGGCCACTGCTTGCCGCTGCCCGCTCGACAATGCCGCGATTTTGGCGCGGACGTTGGGCACGCTCACGGCCAGACTGTGCAGCACGTCGAGCGTGCGTTTCTCCATGGCGATCTCATCGACCAGCGAGAGTGGACCGGCCTGCTTCACACCGCACTCGCGCCCCAGATAGAGATTAGCCACCACGTCCAGATTATCACACAAGGCCAGGTCCTGATACACGGTCTCGATGCCCAACCGGGTGACGTCTTGTGGATCGCGGATGAGCTGCGGTTGGCCGTCAAAGATATACTCGCCGGTATCGAAGGGAAAAATTCCGGCGATGCCCTTGACCAGCGTCGACTTGCCCGCGCCGTTATCGCCAACCAGGCCTACCACTTCGCCTGCCCGCACTTCAAAGTCCACCTTAACCAGGGCCTGCACTGCGCCGAAGCGTTTACTGATGCCACGCAAGTGCAGCAGGGGCGGGTGAAGTGTCAGTGTCATTATTATTTCACTAAATTGTTAAAGAGCGCCTACTGAATACCAGCCGCGTCACAAAAGCTTTTGAAGTCGGCCGTGCAAATCTGATCGACTGACCAGAATTGGTCAGCCACAACGGTCTGCATGAGGTTATGCTTGGTGACTGAGATCGGCGCCAGTAGAATGGAGGGCACCCTCGTCTTGCCGTTGTCAATTTGACCATTGAGCTTGGATTCGTCCGGTGGTTCACCCCGGCATAATGCATAAGCCAGTTCCGCCGCAGCATTGGCCTCCGGCTTGATCGCTTTATAAACCGTCATATACTGCTCGCCGGCCAAAATGCGTTGAATGGCGGCCAGCTCGGCGTCTTGCCCCGTCACCGGCGGCAGGGGTTGAATTCCGGCGGCCTTCATCGCCGCGATCGCGCCTCCGGCCGTACCGTCGTTGGCAGCATAGACTCCGTCCACCTGATTGTTGAGGGTGGTCAGAGCTTGCTCCATTTCACGCTGCGCTTTATCAGGACTCCAATCCGGGGTGTCATATTCTTTGGCGATGATCACTTTGTCGTCCAATACACTGTGCGCGCCGCGCTTGAAGAGTATGGCGTTATTGTCTGTGGGGGAACCGTTGATCATGACAATCGTCGGATGGACTTGTCCCGCCAGCGCTATCACTAACGCGGAGCCTTGCAGTTTGCCCACTTGCTCGTTGTCGAATGAGATGTAATAAGTGACGCCAGCGGAGCCTTTGATCAATCGATCGTAGGCAATGACGGGCACGTTCTTGGACTTTGCCAGGTCGGCGATCTTGGCCGCCGCATCCGAATCGACCGGATCGAGCACCAGGACGTTGGCGCGGTTGGTCAGCGCGGCTTCGGCCTGCTGCTGTTGCGTGGCGGCATCCTGATTGGCGTTGCTGTAGATCAAATACTGGTTGTCAAAGCCCAACTCTTTCAAACGGTTCTTGAAGTTGGGTAAATCCTGTGTTTCATAACGCGCGGTCTTCGTCTCGGGGAGCAGCAGCGCAATCTTGCAGGGTGCCTCGTCAGGCAACGACTGCGCCGCCGTAGATGTGCGGCACGCCGCCAGCACAAAGACGACCAGGGTAAGCAGACTTGGGAGAAGCGCGCGTTTTGACCGCATAGTCGAGTCGCTGATGCTACAGGTCCCCATCATAACCAGTTTGGGGGATTTTGTAATGACAACTTCCCCTAGTGACCTAGCGCAAAATCCCCCATATGGGGTAGGGGGAAAACTCCCTATCCCGGCCAAGGACGGGGATTCATTTTTTGTGCAACTTGTAGCATAATAGGCCCATGTCACCCACCCGTGTCATCCTGGCTGATGATCATGAAATCGTGCGCGCCGGGCTGCGGAATGCGCTGCTTGAGCTGGCTAATCTGGATATAGTCGCGGAGGTAGGTACCGGCCCCGATCTTATGACGGTGCTGGCCAGTCACCCGATTGATCTACTTATCGTCGATGTTGCCATGCCCGACTTTGAACCGATCGGAGCTGTGCGCCAGATCAAGGCGCAGCATCCTGCTCTGAAAATCCTGGTGGTCAGTGCCTACGCCGATGAAGCTTATCTAGTGGGCCTGCTTGATGTCGGCGTGGACGGTTATCACTTAAAAGACCAGCCGCTGGCCGATTTGCAGCTGGCGGTGCAGCGCGTCCTTGCCGGCGATCGTTGGATCTCCGGCCCACTGGTCGAACGGCTGCTGCACCGCCGATCGACCGGACCACTGCCCGCGCTTTCTTTGCCGCAACTCACGCGCCGCCAGCGCGAGCTGCTGCGCTTGCTGGCGCAAGGCCATGACAATCGCAAGATTGCGCAGACCACCGGCCTCAGTGTGAAGACGATTGAGAATCACCTGACGCGTCTGTATCGCTCGTTGGGCGTGTACAGCCGATCGGAAGCCTTGAGCTATTTGATGCGTCACCCCGAAATACTGGCCGCGACCGGGCAGGATAGCGACGCGAAAGTGGCTGAACCGGGAGCGGGCAAATCGCTTTCCGTGTTATTGGTGGATGACAATCCACGCTATCGCCAACAGCTCAGCCGGATGATCGGCAAAACATATGCCTTTGCTTTGTTGTATGAAGCGGATGACGTCAGTGAAGCAGTGCGTCTGGCCGAAAGCGTGAAACCCAATCTCGCGCTGATCGACGTGGTGCTGACCGATGAAGACGGCATCTACTGCACGCGCCGCGTGAAAGCCGTCTCGCCCGCCACGCGCGTGGTTTTGATCAGCGCTTATCCTGATCGGGAATTCCACCGTCTGGGGTTAAATGCCGGCGCCGTCGCTTTCCTGGACAAAAAAGATCTTGACGCTGCCGCCGTGCGTCAGGTCATTGACGACGCGCTCGGCTGAGCGACGCGCTTAGCTGAGCAACTCCATTCGAAACGATATAGGACAACATGCTTCTTACCCGTCATCAAACTTCACTTGGCCCGCGCTGGGCGGCTAACCGCCGCTTTCTGACCGACAACTTCGATCTGCGGATGCTGCTGGCGATGCCGCGCGCAGACATGCAGCCCTTCATCGATCATACGCTGACCGATGAACCAGCCGAGGGCACGCTGTTGGCGCCCCTTGAAATGACGCAGGAAGTCTGGGGCTGTGGCGTGACGTATCAACCCAGTCGCGATGCGCGCCGCGCCGAGTCGAGCAGCGGCGATGTGTACGATCATGCCTATGCCGCGCCGCGCCCCGAGCTGTTCTTCAAAGCGATCGGTTGGCGCGCCGTAGGTCATCAACAGCCCATTCGCATCCGCGCCGACAGTGTCTGGAATGTGCCGGAACCGGAACTGACGCTGGTCATCAATCAGCATCAAGAAATTGCGGGCTACACCATCGGCAACGATCTATCGGCGCGCAGCATTGAAGGTGAGAATCCCTTATACCTGGCTCAGGCTAAGATCTACGACGCGGCCTGCGCGCTGGGGCCTGGCCTGCAATTGGTCGAGGAGGCCGCCGCCCTGCGCGATGTCGTGATCACACTGGCCATTGCCCGTGTTCGTCAAGCCGCTTTTTACGGCCAAACGCGCACCTCGCAAATGCAACGTCGTTTTGAAGACCTCGTCGCTTATCTCTTCCGCGAATTAAGTTTTCCGCACGGTGTGCTGTTGATGACGGGCACCGGGATCGTCCCGCCCGACGATTTCACGCTGGCGAGTGGCGCCACGGTGACGATCACGATCGGCGCGCTGACGTTGGAAAATACCGTCGAGTAGGAACCGCCGGCAAGCCTGGCAAAGTGGGGCCAAACGGCTCCGGGCACGCGCTCGGGAGCAAACGCGAACTTGTCCCAACCGTGAACGACACCCAGACCTCCCAGCCGGTTGACACCGCTGGCTGCCCGTGCTAAAATCTCGTTGCGCTAATTGAAAATGTTTTTCAATTAGGAAGATGCGATGGATCTCGATCTGGACACACTCAAGACCCAACTCAGCGAGCAGGGTTATAAGTTGACTCGCCAACGTAAGGCGGTGGTGGCGGTGGTCACACAGGCGCACATGCGCTTAAGCGCGGCCGATGTCTTCGCGCAAGCTCAGCGGGTGTGCCCCGATCTGGGACTGACCACCGTCTATCGGACGTTGGAGATTCTGGAGGAGTTGGGTGCGATTCGACGGGTGCATCTGGACGACGGTTGCGAAGGCTTCGCGCCGGCCTCGATCGAACACGGCCATCATTTGATTTGCAGTCGCTGCCAGGAAACGGTCGAGTTTGAAGGGTGCAACTTGAGCACGCTGTTGAAGCGTGTTTCCGGGCAGACCGGCTTCACGATTCAAGAGCATTGGCTGGAACTGGTCGGATTGTGCCCCAAGTGCCAGCGGAAGAAGTAGCCCTCCATGAGCAGAGCGAACCGGTGGTCAGACCGATTCGCTCAATGCAAAAGCCAGCGGGACGCTGTGCCTCGCGCGGTCATTGTAGCACGCTCGTCTGGCTGCCGCAAGACACAGACATTTTAGTTGAACAGGAGCGACTAGGATGACCAAAAGCATCGTGAGGTTGATTTTGAGCGCGGCGTTGCTGGCCGCGTGCCAACCGACGAGCCAGGCGGCTCAAGCGGGTGGGGGGCAGACTGCGCTCAAGGTGATTGCGGCCGAGACGTTTCTGGCCGATATCACGCAGAACGTGGCGGGCGATCGCTTGCAGATTGAGGTGTTGATGCCGATCGGGGTCGATCCACACGGCTTCGAGCCGACGCCGGCCGATGTGGCGAAAATTGCCGATAGCCAGGTGGTGATCGTCAACGGCGCAGGCTTTGAAGAGTTCATGGCGGAACTGCTGGAAAACGCCGGTGGCCAGAAGACCGTGGTTGAAGCGGCAGCCGGCCTGACGCAACGTGAACCCAAGGAAGGCGAACATGCAGAGGAGCCTGGGGACGAACACGCGCATGAAGGCGACCCGCACTTCTGGCTCGATCCAAACAAGGTGATCAAGTATGTGGAGAATATCCGCGACGGCTTGTCACAGGCTGATCCCGAGGGTGCGGCCACCTACCAGGTCAATGCCGAGACTTACATCGTGAAGCTGAAAGAACTCGATCGCTGGATCGCCGATCGGGTTAAGGAAATACCGGAAGCCGATCGCAAGCTGGTGACCAACCACGAGAGTTTCGGTTACTTTGCCGATCGCTACGGTTTCCAGATTATCGGGACCGTCATGCCCGGCGTCAGCACCGGATCGGCGCCTTCCGCGCAACAATTGGCGCAGTTAATCGATCACATTAAGCAAATCGGCGCGAAAGCGATCTTTATCGAGACGGGAGCGAATCCGCAGCTGGCGCAGCAGGTAGCGCGTGAAGCAGGTATCAAAGCGGTAACGGAATTGTACAGTCACTCCATCACCGCAGCGAGTGGGGTGGCCCCGACTTATCTGGACATGCTGAAGTTCAATACTGAGACGATTGTGACGGCGTTGAAGTGAGCGAGGCGAAGAAGATTATTTTAGACAGTGCCGAACCGGCGCGCCTGGAATTGCGCGAGGTGTCAGCCGGCTATGACGGCAAACTGGTGCTGCACGATGTTTCATTTCAAGTACCGCATGGCGCGCGCGTGGCCGTCGTCGGGCCAAATGGCGCGGGTAAGTCTACGCTCTTCAAGGTGTTGGTGGGGTTGTTGCCCATCCGTAGTGGTGAAGTGCTGATCCATGGCTTGCCGCTGGGTGCGCACCAGGACTGTGTGGCCTACGTTCCACAGCGCAACGATATCGACTGGCGCTTTCCGGTCACGGTGAGCGATGTCGTGATGATGGGGCGTTTCCGGCATCTGGCCCGCTTGCAGCGAGCTTCGATACACGATCGGGCGATCGTGCTGCATTGCCTGGAGCAAATGCGAATTGCGAATCTTGCCAAGCGCTCGATCGGAGAGCTGTCTGGTGGACAGCAGCAGCGCGTGTTTCTGGCTCGGGCGTTAGCGCAGGAACCGCACATCCTGTTGATGGATGAGCCGTTCACGGGCGTGGATGCGGCGACCCAAGAAGCGACGCTGGCCTTGCTGGATGATTTGCAAGCACAGCATGTCACGGCCATGATCTCCACTCACGATCTAAACTTGACGGCGTCGCGTTTTGAGCATGTCCTATTGCTCAACCACCAGGTGGTGGCTTATGGCCTGGTGAGCGAGGTGTTTACACCTCAGACGTTGGGACAGGCGTTCAGCGGGCAGGTGTTGATGTTGCCGAACGGCATGGCGCTGGTCGACGAGTGTTGTCCGCCCGCGGAGCATGAAGCAAAAGTGATTTAGGCAAAGACCCCGGGGTTCTGCGGTTCGGCTGGAATGAAACGACTGTCGTGGAGAAACCTGATTTCTAGGGACGCACCATGATCGAATGGCTGATGAAGCCTTTAACCTATGAATTCATGCAGCGCGGGCTGCTCGCTTCCACGTTGGTGGGTGTGCTGTGCGCGGTGGTGGGCTGTTATGTGGTGCTGCGCGGCATGGCTTTTCTGGGCGATGCGCTGGCACATGCGATTTTGCCCGGGGTGGCGCTGGCCTATCTGCTCGACGGCAATCTGCTGCTGGGCGCCTTGATCGCCGCCATCGTCGTCGCTGTACTCATTAGTTTTTTCTCGCGCCAGGGCACCATCAAGGAAGACACCGCCATCGGCATTTTGTTTGCGGCGGCGCTGTCGCTGGGGGTGTTGTTGATCAGCAGCATCCGCACCTACGCTGTCGATCTGACGCACATCCTGTTCGGCAATGTGCTGGGTGTGAGCGGGGATGACCTGTTCATCACGGCGGTGCTGGGTGTGGTGGTCCTGGGCATTATCGCCCTGTTTTTCCGCGAATTTCTGGTCATTTCATTTGATCCGGTCTTGGCCGCGACGCTGCGCATCCGGGCCGAACGCTTTCGCCTGCTGATGTTGATCCTGTTGGCCTTGACGATCGTCGTCTCGCTGCAGACGGTGGGGGTGGGATTGGTGGCGGCGATGCTGGTCACACCGGGTGCGGCGGCTTATCTGCTGACCCGGCGGTTATCTTCAATGATGATCGTCGCGGCCCTCATCGGTGCCGTGTCGAGCGTGGTGGGCTTGTACCTGAGTTTCTATCTCAGCGTGGCGTCAGGTGCGGCCGTGGTCCTGACGGCTACGCTCCTCTTTCTGTTGGCATTCCTGTGTGCTCCGGCGCGCGGACTGTTGCCGCGTTGGTGGCACACACGCAGTACGCGCCGAACACAGACCAGAACGGCTTGATAAGCACTGCAGCCACCGGCAAAGACTTTTCCCGCACACTTGCCAAAATGACGCGCGACTTTGGCGATCTCCCACTTGAGTAAAACGAACCTCTCTCTCAATTAAATTGCGCGCTTCTCTCTTATTTGACTTGCCTTGTTAAACCGGGTAGGGTATAAAAGAAGTAGACTGCTCGTAGTGTGCTGCCTACCAGCTCACTCCTGGCTGCTCCCCAATTTTCCTTAGGAGGATACCTATGAAGGGCAACGATAAAATCATCGCGACGCTGAACGAACTGCTGGCCGACGAACTGACCGCGATCAGTCAATACATGGTGCACTCGGAGATGTGCGACAACTGGGGTTACGACAAGCTCCACAAAGCGATCGAGGCACAGGCGATTGACGAGATGCATCATGCTGAATGGTTAATCGCTCGCATCATCTTTCTGGAAGGCACGCCCGTGGTGTCGAAGTTGAATCCCATGAAGATCGGCGCGGCCGTGCAGGATATGGTCGCCTTCGATCAGGAAGCCGAGCAGGGTGCGATTCGCGCGTACAACACCGGTATCCGCCTGGCGCATGAGGTAGACGATCAGGGTACGGTCGATCTGTTGACCAAGATCCTCAAGATGGAAGAGGATCACGTGGATTGGAACGAGCGGCAGCGCGATCAGATCGCACAGATGGGGCTGCAAAACTATCTGACCAATCAGACGAGTGGCGCGGCGTAGTCCGGACGTTTGACCGACGAGGGAGAGTCCACACTCTCCCTCGTGGTATTTGTGAACCATGTCTGATTACTTTCCGCAATCTGCTCTCACGAAACGGGGTTTCTCACCCATTATCGACGAAGCCTCGCGTGTCCTGATTCTGGGCACAATGCCCAGCGAAGAATCGCTCCGCCGACAGGAGTATTACGGCCATCCGCGCAATCAGTTCTGGCACATCTTGAGCGCGATCTATCAAGTCCCGTTCGCTGAGGCTTATCCCGATCGTGTGGCTTTGTTGCACCAGAAGCAGTTAGCCGTGTGGGATGTGCTGGAATATTGCGAACGCCGGGGGAGTCTGGATCAGGCTATTCGCAAGGCGGTGCCTAATGATTTCCGCGGATTATTCGCGACTTACCAAAACTTGCGCGTGATTGTCCTCAATGGACAGAAGGCCTTCCACTTGTTTGAGCACAGGGTGCTGACGCAGCAAGCGCTTACTCAATTGCCTCGCTGGCTGATGCCTTCCACCAGCCCGGCGGCGACGATGCCGCTGGCAGAGAAGATTAAGCGCTGGAGCCGAATTATCGAAGTGTAGTCTGATGCAAGAAACCGGGTTTCTCCGCAATGGTCGTCAATTCCATCTTGCTTGGAGAAACCCGGTTTCTGCTTGTAAATCTGTGGAATGGAATATGGCCTACTCACGCTGCTCCAGCTACTGAATGCGTCGATCGGTCTCGGACAGCGCCTGATTCATAATCTCTTGTATTTCGACATTAGATGGTACCCCAGATAAAGAAAAGGTCATTATTGAAATATAATGCCCGTAACGAACCTCAGCGGCACAAACTGTAAGTGACACTTTGGGGGTTTTCGGATTGGATGATTGGCATTGTGCATGACTTGCCTCGTCAACCTTGGAGACATTCGGATCAAATGGAAGCCCAGCACTGGATGTTTCGAAGACATCAAGATTCATTTCTTCGAGCTGGGGCGCAACGGATTCATAGCGTCTTAAGTCGTGCATAGCAGTTACTGTCTCTGACTGTGGGCCGTAGGCCCCGATTAGATATTGCTTGACCCTTTGGGCGGCTGGCGTATCTGTATAGCGCGTGACCCGCATTGTGCTATCCATTACTGCTCTCGAAATTTCGTTCATTAAATCCCACTGTCCCTTTAGATCTGCTGGCCTTAGCAAGCCGCAGGTCATGTCATCGCACGCTGGCTGAGGCGCTTGACAGGCAATC
>JAUQXC010000789.1 GCA_030834825.1 Thermoflexales bacterium | reverse complement strand
CCCATCCGCCGGGAGCACCTGGCGATAATCCCGCGCAAGTCGGATGAGCCTTTTGTTTTCAATCTACTGATAAACATCAAGCAAAAATAGACATATGTCACTATTCTACACCCCATACTGGGGCTATATTGTTGAAGACATTGGCAGCTAGCAATGTCTTTGAGTTATTGGCATATTCGTTGTGACAATTTACACAAATATCCCCCAACCCATCTCAAGGCAGGAGTTTATGGAAACCATCACGATCAATCTTCCCAAGATGTATGGTGACCATCATGTCACCGAAGTCCGGAGCATGCTACTGGCGCTGCCCGGCGTTGAAGATGTGTATGCCAGTAGCGCGTTCCATGTGATGCGGGCGCACATCGATCCGGCCAAGGTAAGTGAAGCGGATCTCCGCGCCCAGCTAGAAGCCGCAGGTTATCTAGGCGATCAAGCGATCGAGGCTGAGGTGTGGAAGAGTGGCACACCTCAGGATACGGAAGACAATCCCTTCCGTCACACGGCTGCTCTGGACGGGGTGAAGACGATGTCGTTTACCCAACAGGTTGAGGATACCGCTCGGGCCTTGTGGCCGTGCCCGGGCCTGGGCTCGCTACAAAAGATGGATGAATAAGGGAGAAGAGACATCATGGCTAAAGAAAAGAAGAGTCCAGGGCAATTCTCAATTGATCCGGCCGCGCAGCAAATGCTAATCCGCGCGGAATCGCTGGGGATCGGCACGGCGTTCACGCGCGCGGAGGCGATGCCGGCCTGCAACATCGGCTCAGCGGGCATGTGCTGCAAGATGTGCGGTATGGGCCCGTGCCGCTTGACTAAGGACGGCAGTGTGGGCGTGTGTGGCGCGACGATCGACACGATTCAGGCCCGCAACTTCGTGCGCATGGTGGCTGCCGGTTCCGCTGCGCACTCCGATCATGGCCGCGACATGGCCTTTCTATTGAAAGCGGTGGCCGAAGGCGAAGCGGAAGGCTACTCGATTCGCGACGTGGCGAAGCTGCGCATGGCGGCCGCGAAGTCGGGCGTCCCAATCGAGAAACGCAGCCCCACCGAAATTGCCAACGATCTGGCCGATGTCTACATCGCGCAATTTGGCCAGCAGCGCGGGGAGCTGATCCCCATCCGGCGTGCGCCCGAAAAGCGCCAGAAGTTGTGGCGGGAGAAGGGCGTCGTGCCGCGCGGGGTCGATCGGGAAACGGTGGAAGCTTTACACCGCACGCATATCGGCGACGATCAGGATCCGGTGCATTTGTTGCAGCACGCGGTGCGGACGGCCTTGGCTGACGGGTGGGGCGGTTCGATGATCGCCACCGACGTGGCCGACATCGTGTTTGGCACACCAGCGCCCGTCGTGGGGCAGGCCAACCTCGGCACGCTGAAGGCCGATATGGTGAACGTGGTCATCCACGGCCATGAGCCCATCTTGAGTGAAATGATCGTGGCGGCGTCGCAAACGCCCGAGATCATCGAGTACGCCAAAGCGGCAGGCGCGAACGGCGTGAATCTAGCCGGTATCTGCTGCACGGCGAATGAAATCCTGATGCGGCAGGGCGTGCCCGCCGCCGGTAACTTCCTCCATCAAGAACTCGCCATCCTCACCGGCGCGGTCGAAGCGATGGTCGTGGATGTGCAGTGCATCATGCAGGCGCTGGTCGGCCTGGCGGAGAACTTCCACACCAAGGTCATCACCACCTCGGCGAAGGTCAAGCTCAAGGGCGCGACGCACATGGAGTTTGACGAGCATCATGCGATGACGATCGCGAAAGATATCCTCAAGGTCGCCATCGATAACTTCAAGAATCGCGGCACGGTGGAGATTCCGCAGGTAGTGGAAGACTTGGTGCCGGGCTTCTCGCACGAGTACATCAACTACATGCTGGGCGGTTCCTACCGCGCCTCATTCCGGCCGTTGAACGACGCCATCATGTCGGGCCGCATCCGCGGCGTGGCGGCCATCGTGGGCTGCAACAATCCGCGCAGCCAGCAGGACTATCTGCACACCCACGTCACGCGCGAACGGTTGAAGCAAGACGTGCTCGTGGTCGAGACGGGCTGCGGCGCGATTGCGAGTGCGAAGTTGGGCCTGCTGCTCGGTGAAGCGGGTCTCGATCAATGCGGCGCGGGCCTGCGCGAAATCTGCGAGACGGTGGGTATCCCGCCGGTGCTGCACATGGGCTCGTGCGTGGATAACACGCGCATCCTCACCGTGCTGACGCAGATGGTGGAAGAAGGCGGCCTCGGCGACGACATCGATCAAATTCCGGCGGTCGGCCTCGCGCCCGAATGGATGAGCGAGAAGGCGCTGGCGATCGGCACCTATTGCGTGGCGAGTGGCGCATATGTCATCTTCGGCGGATCATCGCCGTTGGAAGGCATGCCCGACAAGGTGAGTGGCAGCGCCGATGTGTTGAGCTACATCAGCGAAGGCTGGGAAGCGCTGTACGGCGGCAAGCTGGAGTTTATCGAGGACCCCGACAAGATGGTGGTCGCTACGCTGGAACACATCGACAAGAAGCGCGCCGCGCTGGGTCTGCCCGAGTGGAAGGCGGATAAGTTTGGCCGCAGCGGCGACAAGCGCATGAACGAACTGGAAGCGCTGCCGCTGGAAGCGAAGTTTGAAGCGGTGTACGGAAGTGTGAATTAGGAATGCGAAGTGCGGAATGTAATATCACCGCCGAGAACGCAGAGGACGTTGAGATAGAACGGTATTGATTCCTCTGTGCTCTCCGCGACCTCAGCGGCGAGTTACGCACCACGCACTACGGAGAATAACCATGTCAAAATACATTGCTACGCGCGCCATCCGGGGGGCGAACGCCCTCGTCAATGAAACTGAAGCGATGCTGCAAAAGGCCCTGGCCGAAAAAGGGCCGGACTGCAAGGTCGCTTTTCCGAACACCGCTTATTATCTGCCGACAATCTTCGGCATGACGGGCACCGCGGTCGAGACGCTGGGCCAACTGCCGCCCATTTTGCAGCACGCGCGATCGCTGCTGCACCCGCTGCCATCCCATAAACACTGGACGCCCTACCTGGGCGAGACGCTCGATAGTGGCATGGCGACGCTGCTTGCCGCCGAAACACTGGAAGCGATCCGCTTTGTGTATGGCTTGCAGCCTGAGCCAATGGCAGGCTTCAAGCTTGCGGGTGGCACCTCGTTCACCAGTCCCGATGCGGGCAACGGCCAAAAGGGTACGGACGGCGGACACCTCAATGGCCCGATCGACGACATCCAACTGCGATCGTGGGGCATTCAACTCGTCGATGGGCGCATGCCCGGTTTCGCGGCTATCGTGGGCTGTGCCAAGACGAACGAAGTCGCCGTGAAGATCGTTCGGGAGTTGCAGCGCCGCAACATCCTCACATTCCTCTCGGGTAACGTGAACGGCCGCAGTATCATCCATCAATTGAATGAAGAAGGCGTCGAACTCGGTTACGATACCTACACCGTGCCGTTCGGCACCGATACGCTGAGTGCGATCTATGCGCTGGGCTTCGCCACCCGATCGGCTTTGACGTTTGGCGGGATGAAGGGCGGCATGCCGCGCGAGATTTTGAACTACAACAAGGATCGCGTGTTTGCCTTTGTGCTGGCGTTGGGCGAGGTGGACGATTTGAAGTATGCGGCAGCAGCGGGCGCCATCAACTATGGCTTCCCCGTCATCGCCGATACCATCATCCCCGAAATCCTGCCGACGGGCGTCACCACTTACGAGCACGTCGTGTCGCTGCCGTTCAACGAGATTCCGGGCAAGGACGATCTGGAACGCGCCGAGCAGTTGGTGCAGAAGTGCATCGAGGTGCGCGGCGTCAAGGTGAAAGTGTCCAATGTGCCCGTGCCCGTGCCGTATGGCTCGGCGTTTGAAGGCGAGGTGGTGCGCAAGAACGATATGCGCGTCGAGTTCGGCGGCAAGCATTCGCGCTGTTTCGAGTATCTGCTGATGCGCGATCTCGACGAGGTGACCGACGGCAAGATCGAAGTGGTGGGGCCGGACTTCAGCAACATCCCGGCGCAAGGCTCGCTGGATATGGGCCTCGTCGTCGAGGTAGCGGGCCGCAAGATGCAGCAGGACTTTGAGCCGGTGCTGGAGCGGCAGATGCACTACTTCGTCAACGGCGCGTCGGGCATTCAGCACATCGGGCAGCGCGACATCGCGTGGGTGCGCATCAGCAACGCCGCCGCCGAGAAAGGCTTCAACCTGGAGCACTTTGGCAAGATTCTGCACGCGCGCTTCCACGCCGACTTCGGCGCCATCGTCGATAAGGTCCAGGTGACGATCTTCACCGATCCGGCCAGGCACGCCGAGTGGCTGCACAAGGCGCGTGAAGCCTATGATTTCCGCAATAAACGCCTGGCCGATCTCACCGACGACAAGGTGGAAGAGTTCTATTCGTGCACGCTGTGCCAGTCGTTTGCGCCCAATCACGTGTGCGTGGTCAGCCCGGAGCGATTGGGCCTGTGCGGTGCCTACAACTGGCTCGACTGCAAGGCCTCATTCAACATCAACCCGACCGGCCCCAACAAGCCGATCAAGCTGGGCAGCCTGATCGATATGAAGAAGGGTTATTGGACAGGCACTAACGAATACGCTAGTGTTGGATCGCACGACGTGGTTCAGGAAGTGGCGATGTACTCCATCATGGAGAATCCGATGACGGCCTGCGGTTGCTTCGAGTGCATCGTGATGTTGATCCCCGAAGCGAACGGTGTGATGGTGGTCAGCCGCGAGGATACAAGCATGACGCCGGCAGGCATGACGTTCAGCACGCTGGCGGGTGTGGCCGGCGGCGGACAGCAGACGCCGGGCGTAATGGGCGTGGGCAAGTTCTATCTGATCAGCCCCAAGTTCATCTCGGCGGACGGCGGCTTCAAGCGCGTGGTGTGGATGAGCGGCGCTTTGAAGGAGTCGATGGCGGAGGAGTTCAAGGCCGTGGCGATCCGCGAAGGCGACCCGGACCTGCTCGACAAGATCGCCGACGACAAGAGCGTGTCGACGGTGGAAGAACTGCTGGCGTGGCTGGAAGAGCATAACCATCCGGCGCTGACGATGGATCCGATTTTTTAACCTCACCCCTTAATCCCCTCTCCTGATAAAGAAGATCAGGAGAGGGGAAGGGGGCAGGGGTGTTGGGGTGAGGTGAAGAGGCAGGATGCAAGAACAGTTCTGCCTCTTGAAGACAGCAGTGAGGAGTAATAGAGGTTGAATTGTCTAAACAAAAGCCGACCGACGAACTCCGAAATGAATACTTAAGCATCGAGCCTCTAGCACGACGATTCTGTGACGAGCTTGCACGACAACTGCAAATTTTGGTCGATGAGCAAAGGGTACAACTCGGTTTCCCAATTGCCGCAAGGGTTAAGACATGGGAATCCATTGCTGAAAAGCTGAGACGCCTGCCACTAAACTTGCGCTCTGTTGCCGATCTACAGGATTTGGTGGGGTTGCGACTTATCTTCTTGTTTAAACGTGATGCCGACAGCATTTGCAACCTTGTGCACGATACTTTTACTGTCATTAAGCAAGAGGATACTCGCTCTCGATTAAAAGAAGACCAATTTGGTTATGCGTCTTTTCATTTCGTCATAAAAGTGCCTCAAAGTTGGTTAGTCGTACCGGCGTTCTCGTCTTTTGGCGATTTGAAAGCCGAAATACAAATTAGAACTGTCGCGCAGCATCTGTGGGCTGATGCTTCACATATTCTGCAATATAAGAATGAACTCAATATTCCGGCACCTATACGGCGTTCGATAAATCGTGTGTCTGCGTTACTTGAAACGGTCGACCTGGAATTTGAACGGGTTTTAGGAGAGAAAGACATATACAGACAGACACTAAATCCAAGAGATATTGACCAAACTCTGAACACAGATTCTCTTGAGCTGCTCTTGGATTCAATGTTGCCAGCTAAGAATAAGGATGAGATTGAAGGTGAGAATTACGAAGAATTACTTGCAGACTTGCGACGCTTTGGGGTAACTACAATAGAAGAATTAATAAATATCATCAATGAAAACAAAGAGGCAATACTGGAAGAAGATGCGAGAGAAGTGCGTCAGCTAATTCATGACAATGTTGCTCCGTATTCTGAAGACCCAGAGCGCATCTTGATAAAGGGTGTTTTCTTCACTCATGTTGGACTAGTCCGCTGTGCCTTGCAAAGGCAATTCTCAAAAGAGTGGGAAACTTACGCCACCGAAAAGGAACAGGAACTTTATTCGACGCTTAGCGTGGTCGCAAAATAAGGCCGATGGATCAATACATCAATATAACATGCGGAATTTTGTCTATATTCCCAACCCTTTTCTATCGAAGGGAGAGGGTGGCGCGAAATGCTGGGTGAGCATCAAGGCAAGTGAACGATTGTTATTCTGAGTAAAGTGATGAAGTAGAGAACATTGGCGGACGCGCAGACCTCGGAGGGTTTGAGCCTGGGCAACAGATAGGCAACTGACACATGCGGTGCAGTGCTCCCGTAAACGGATAGGCCCTCAGCGGATGCCTGCGGCGCAGCGGATCAACGGATGGCGGACACGGCAGACCTCGGAGGGTTTGATTGACGGTCTGGCCGGGAGTGATGATCGAACTGAAGGATGATGGGTGTTGCTCACTGGCGGTGAAAACCTCCGAGGTCTTAGGAGGTATCAATGGCTATTCTTCCAAAGTGTCCGGGCGAGCCAGCGGCAGGTACTTGATTTGATTGATCAGTTCATCCGGGCTGACATGTTGCCAGATGAATTCCAATTCGTCGATGAGCACGCCCCAGAGCATGTTTCTCTTGATAACGAGGATGCCTGGTATATGGCGGCCACCGTTGAGATGATCGGCGAGATGAACGGGCATCGAGGCGCGGTTGTTGGTAACAAGCACATGCTCATTTTCCTCGTACCAAATGAGAATATCTGGATCGGGTGAGTGGAGCGGTGGCGCGGTAACGTCCCCAACCCGCCAGACGATCATTTCGGGTTGGACGCGCTTCAGGGCACGGCGGAGGGCCGGATCAAGGTTTTCATCCAACAAATACATGATCATGACTGCGAGGCCTCGTATTTGTCGCGTTTTTCCGCGATAACCCGTTCTGTTTTGAGGCGACGCAGTTTGAGCATCAGCGGATCGGGATTGCGTTCTTGTTCGGCGCGCATCCGGTTCCCGAATTCGATCCACTCGCGCAGGTAAGCATCAACCTTGGCTTGATTGCGGTGATAGTAAGTTAAAGTCGCATAGATCTGTTCCAGGGTTAGCGTTGGAAAACGCTGTTGCAGTTCATCAGGTGTCTTGGCGTTGAAGATGTACTCGTACAACACATCCTCAATGCCGATGCGATGGCCTTTGATGCGAATATCATCCGGCGCGAGAAAGTCGAAATAGTCTTCCAGCTGCATAATGGAGCCTCCCTGCCAGGATTGTAGCGCAGGCCTAGGTGAACGTCAACAAAGCAGGACTTGCCTCCTGCCTCATGCATCCTGTAAATCTGTGCAATCCGTGGTATCCGTGTCCAAAAATATGACTGACAAAACGAACCTGACTCCCAAAAACCTCGTCCGTGACCTGATGACCGTCGGCGTCCCGACGTGCCCGCCGCACACGCCCATCGTCGAGCTGACGCGCTTGATGCTGGAGCAGAACTGGGAAGCGGCGATCGTCCTCGACGGTGAAGAAGGCCACGCCCTGGGCGTCGTCAGCCAGGACGAATTGGTGAAGGCATATGAGCGAGAAGATGCCCGCTCGCTCATGGTCGAAGACGTGATGCACGAAGGCGTGCCGCAAGTTCCGCCCGACATCCCATTGACGGTCGCTGCGCAGATGATGCTCGATCAGAACGTGCGCGCCTTCTTCCTGATGCACAACGCGGCGGGCGTCACTTATCCGGCGGCCATGCTCACCTATCGGCACATTTTGCGGCACCTCGCCGCGCAGAGCGATGACGACCTCAAGGACATGGGCATCGCCGCCGCGCGCAAGGCTCCGCTGGAGCAATTTATCGCACGGCGTGACGCGGCCAAGAAAGCCGCTGATAGCCGAAGGAAGTGATCACCGCGGAGAACGCTGAGGACGCCGGGTCTTTAGATGTCTTTGCGCTCTCTGCGTACTCGGCGGTTAAACAGATTCCATTTAGGAGTAACTTCTATGCCCATTGAAATCCCGAAGGACAAATGGCCCGGTTCCGTCAAAACGATTACGCTGGGCGCCAACAGCGATGGCGGCACCCGCACCAGCGTCGTCACCGTGGGCGGCGAGAAGGCGCTGCCGTTCATGCACTTCGAAGCCGAGACGCCCTACCGACCGGCCGTGGCGATCGAGATCAAAGATCGCAAGCCGGATGATTGGTCTACGCCACTCTCCGAAGCGTGGGGAGATGCCATGAACGATCCGGCGAAGTGGGCCAGGGCCGCCGAAGCAGCAGGCGCCGATCTGATATTGCTAACGCTCAGTATGACCGCGGTTGACGGATCGCCCAACACGGCCGAGAATGCCGTCGCCGCTGTGAAAGCGGTGCTCGGCGCCGTCGGCCTGCCGTTGATCGTTTTTGGCCCCGGCAACGCCGAACTCGACAACGCGCTGCTTGTGCCCGTGGCCGAAGCCACCAAGGGCGAGCGCCTCGTGCTCGGCATCTGCGAAGACAAGAACTATCGCACGATTGTGGCAACGGCCATGGCGAACGGCCATCTCGTCAGCGCGCGCACTGCAATGGATGTCAACCTTGCCAAGCAACTGAACATTCTTATCAGCGATATGGGCCTGCCGCTCGATCGGGTCCTCATGGATCCGACGACGGGCGCGCTCGGCTATGGCATCGAGTATGGCTTCTCGGTGATGGAGCGCTTGCGCATGGCGGCCCTGCAAGGCGATGCCATGACGCAGCTGCCCATGATCGTCACCATCGGTGCGGAGACCTGGAAGACCAAGGAAGCCAAGGTCGGCGAGGGTGTTCCGGCCGCCTGGGGCGAGTGGCGCGAGCGCGGGATCAACTGGGAAACGATGACGGCGATCACGCTGCTCGAATCCGGTGCGGACATCGTCGTGCTGCGGCATCCCGAAAGCGTGAAGCGTGTCAAAGCGGCCATTGCCGACCTGATGGTTGCGGCATAACTCACCGCCGAGAACGCCGAGGCCGCCGAAATCTTCCTGATTTCTCCGCGCTCTCCGCGAACTCTGTGGTTTGATATAGACAGGAGAATTCATTATGGCTCTGTCCGGCATTCAAATCTACAAGTTACTTCCGCAGACCAACTGCAAGGAATGTGGCTTCCCCACGTGCCTCGCCTTTGCGATGAAACTCGCCGCGAAGCAAGTGGAACTCTCGGCATGCCCGTATGTCAGCGACGCCTCCAAGGCGCAGCTGGCTGAATCGGCCGCGCCGCCCATGCGCCTCGTCACGCTCAAGTCCAATGGACACGAGATCAAGGTCGGCAACGAGGTGGTGTTATTCCGTCACGAGAAGACGTTCTACAACCGGCCCGGCATTTTCATCAAAGTGCGCGACGACGAAGACATCCAGGCCAAAGTCGAGCCGGCCGAAAAATTTGCGGTGTCGTATGTCGGCATGGATTTGACGGTTGACGGCTTCGCCGTGGAGGCCACCGGTGACCCCGATCGATTTGTGGCGGCGATCAAGACCCTGCGGCAGATCAGCCAACGCCCGCTCGTTTTGATCAGCTCCGACGCCAAGGTCATGGCGGCCGGCCTGGCAGTGCTCAACGGCGAGACGCCGCTGATCTGTGGCGCGGATGCGAACAACTGGGAAGCCATGGCCGATCTCGCCAAAGCGAACACGCCAGGCGGCCCACCGCCACATAGTGGCGGGCATGGGCAAGCCGCCCTCGTCGTCAAGGCGGATTCGATCGAGGCCCTGGCCGACCTCACCGAGAAGATCAAAGGCAAGGGCGTCGAAGATCTGGTGATCGATCCGGCGACGAAGAACCTCAGCCGGTTGTTGACGTTCAGCACGCAAGTGCGGCGGCTTGCGTTGAAGAAGAATGTGCGATCGGTGGGTTTCCCGATCATGGTCTTTGCCAACGACTCGATCCTGGCCGCCCAGGCCGTCGCGAAGTATGGCGGCTTTATCGTGCTCGATGAATTCAAGCCCGAGACGGTTTATCCGTTGCTGGTGCTGCGGCAGAACATCTATACCGATCCGCAGAAGCCGATTCAAGTACAGCCCGGCCTGTACGAGATTAACAATCCCAAGCCTGAATCGCCGGTGCTGGTCACGACCAACTTCAGCATCACCTATTTCAGCGTGGCCAACGAAGTGGAAAGCAGCGGCCTGCCCGCGTGGCTGCTCGTTACCGATGCGGAAGGCATGAGTGTGCTGACGGCGTGGGCCGCGGGAAAGTTCGATGCCGAGCGCATCGCGAAGGCCGTGAAGACTTTCAACGTCGCCGACAAGGTGAGCAAGAAGCGCGTGGTGCTGCCCGGTCACGTGGCGGTGTTGTCCGGCGAACTGGAAGCGGAACTCACGGAATGGGAGATCAAGGTCGGGCCGCGCGAAGCGGTGGATCTTCCGGCGTATTACAAGCAAGTGTTGGTTTAGAAGTTGGATGTTGGAGAGACGGTTGGCATGTCGTGCTACTTTGCAAGTTCAAAGAACATACACACCAACATCCAATCTCTAACCTCCAGATCGGAGTTAGCAATGTTACCCGATAAGAAAATTGGGCCTGTCGATCAAGAGCGCTGCGACAACTGCCCGCCTGAACGCGTCTGCGCCTGGGATTGCGAGCAAGGACAGGGTGTGCTCGAAATCATGATGGGCGAGGCACTGGCCGAGCAGGCGCGCCTGGCAGAACAGCACACCAACGGCAGCGAACCGACGCAGCAGGCGCTGTACGATATTTACACCTAACTTGTCATTCTGGGCGACGCCTAGCCGCGCCTCCGCTGCGAGGCAGCGGATAAGGCGAGCGAAGAATCTCGCACCAAAAAATGAGATTCTTCGTCGCCGCTGCGCGGCTCCTCAGAATGACGGGGTGAGAAATGGCCCAACACCTGGTTACTTTCCATCTCGACGATCCGGCGCTCGGCGCACATGCGCCGCTTCGTTCTGTGCATGTGCCGACCGGCATGCTGCTGACCGAGGCGGCGCGCATGGCGGGTGTGGAGATCGCACAACCGTGCGGTGGGCAGGGACGCTGCGGCCGCTGTGCGGTGCACCTCACCCAGGGTGAAGTGCGCCGTCGCAGCACGCTGCGTTTGTCGGCCGAAGATGTGGCTGCCGGTTATGCGCTCGCCTGCCAGTCCGTGGTTGAAGGGGACGTTTCCGTCACGGTACCGCCGCAAGAAAAGATCGAGCGGCGGCTCACCACCGATCGGGTGGTCGCCGAGGTCGAGGTTCCTGGCGGCTACGACGCTCGAACGCTGCAAACGATCCAGCGGGTGAGTGTGTCACTCACCCCGCCGTCGCTGGACGATCAGACCGACGACTGGAGCCGCCTGGTTACCGCGCTGCGCCAGCAACTGGATGTTGAAGAGGTGCAAGTCTCGTTGCCGCTTCTGCGGCGCATTGGCCAGGTCCTGCGTGAAACGGAGTGGGACGTCACCGCGATCGTTGAATCCAACCCTCAAGCCCCAACCGCTCGTCTCCAATTGCTTGATCTGCGTCCTAGCGAACCCCCACTCTACGGCCTCGCCATCGACATCGGCACGACGACGGTGTCGTGCTGGTTGGTCGACCTGATTAGCGGCAAGGTCGTCGCGCAGGTCGCGGAATACAACGGCCAGATCGCGCGTGGCGAAGATGTGATCTCGCGCATCATCTATGCCAGCAAAAATGGCAACAGCGCCGAAATGCAGGCGCTCGTGATCGGAACCATCAACTCGTTGATTGCGGCCGCAGGCGAGAAAGCCAAAGTCGATCTGCAGAATGTCTTCAAAGCGACGATTGCGGGCAACAGCACGATGATGCATTTGCTGCTGGACATCCCGGCGGCGAGCATTCGTCTGGCGCCGTTTGTTACTGCGATCAATCACGTGCCGCCGTTGAAGGCGTTCGATCTGGGACTGAAGATCAACCCCGAAGCGGTGATCGATTGCGTGCCCGGTGTGGCCAGTTACGTCGGCGCGGACATCACCGCCGGCGTGCTCTCGTCCGGCCTGGGAGATGATGAGCGGTTGACGCTCTTCATGGACGTCGGTACCAACGGCGAGATCGTGCTGGGCAATCGCGACTGGCTGGTGACGTGTGCGTGCTCGGCCGGCCCGGCGTTCGAAGGCGCGGGGGTGATCAACGGCATGCGCGCCACGCGCGGCGCGATCGAAGAGGTGTGGATCAACGGCGAGACGCTCGAACCGAATTATCGCGTCATCGGCAATGCCAAACCGCGCGGCATCTGCGGCAGCGGCTTGATCGCGTTATTAAGTGAGATGTTCCTGACCGGCTTGCTGGACAAGGGCGGCAATCTCAATTCGAGTTTGATGATCGTCGAAGAGGACGATCTGCATTTTGCCCCGCCGGAGAAATCAGCCGGGAGTGGCGTCAGCCTGCACGGCCAGACACGCCGTATCCGGCAGGGCGAACACGGCCTGGAGTACGTTGTGGCCTGGGCCAGCGAAACCTGGCACGGCAAAGACATCGCCATTACGCATGTCGATGTGGATAACCTGCTGCGCGCCAAAGCCGCGATCTATGCCGGTTACACGGTGCTGGCCGAGCGCGTCGGCGTGCCACTGGAGTCCGTCGAACGCTTTTTGATCGGCGGCTCGTTTGGCAAGTACATTAACGTCGAGAAAGCGGTGCAGATCGGCCTGCTGCCCGACCTGCCGTGGGAGCAATTCCAGTTCCTGGGTAATACTTCGGTGAAGGGCGCGTATCGGGTGTTATTGAATCACAACGAACGCGAGCGCATCACACAGATCGCCTCGCGCATGACGTACATCGAACTGTCGGCCGACAACACCTTCTACGAAGCGTTTACGTCGGCGCTGTTTCTGCCGCATACGGACCTGAGCAAGTTCCCGAACGTGGCAAACGCACTAACCAAAACGTAAAGCGTAAAACGTCATCACACCCTGGCGTTTTTCGTTTTACTCATTACGAAAGGATCCTCATGTACATCATCGGCGAAAACATTCACATCATTTCTGAAAAGGTCAAAGAAGCGCTCAAGGCGCGTGACGCCAAATTCTTCCAGGAACTGGCCGTGAAACAGGTGGAAGCGGGCGCGCAGGCGCTGGATATCAACCTGGGACCACGCAAGGCTGACGGGCTGGAAGTCTTCCCATGGATAGTCGAGACGGTGCAGGCCGTGGTCGATGTGCCGCTGAGTTTCGATACGACAAACCTCGCGGGCATTGAAGCGGGCCTGAAGAAGATTACCAAGGCCCAGCCGATCATCAACTCAACCTCGGCGGAGCCGGAACGCCTGGAGAAAGTGCCGCTGGTGGCGAAGCAGTATAACACCCGCCTCGTCGCTTTGACGATGGGCAAGAGCGGCATCCCGGTGGGAGCAGACGAGCGAGTGAGTATTGCGATTGAGGCGTTGATCCCGCGGATGATCGAGATTGATTTTCCGATGCAGGACCTCATCATCGATCCGCTTGTGCTGACGGTGAAAGGTTGTCAGGAATATTGCCCGCAGTTGATCGAGGCCGTGCGCACCTTGCCCGCCGCCTGGGATCCGGCGCCCGCCATCTCGGTCGGCTTGTCGAACGTCTCGAACGCCGTGCCCAACGAAAACCGCCCCTTGATCAACCGCGTGTATCTGGCGATGCTGATGGGTGTGGGTCTGCAATTGATGATCGCCAATCCACTGGACAAAGAGCAAGGCGAAGTGATTCGCGTCATCGAGACGCGCGACGAGAGCACACCGCTTGGCCGGCTGTATTTGAAGATTGCCGATCGCATCGCGGCGATGGAAGAACCCCAGCCCGAGGATGTGGACTTCGGCGATCCGGAACAGGTGGCGATCTGGAAGACCGTGCAGATTCTGCTGAACAAAGTCATCTACGCGGATGGTTATTTGACTCAATAATTTACCTCACGCAGAAACGGCATCCCGCTGCCGTTTCACACCGCGGGCAGTGGAAGGCCCGCCCTACGGCCTGCGTGGAGATGGCGGCGTGCTGACAGGTGCGCCGTCTCTCCGTGCAGAGCATTTCGTGCAGTTTGCTGTTACGCCTGCTCATCGGCGTCCGGTAGATGACTCATCATCCGACAGGAGCAAACGCATGTCCCTCGAAGAAAACAAGGCCGTCGCGCGCCGCTATTTCGAAGACGCGCCGTTCAATCCCGCTGCCTGTGATGAGATTTTTGCGCCCAGTTTTCAGTTCCACGCCATTGTGCATACCGGCGTGACCCCACAGACCGTGGAATCCAATCCGCAAAGCGAGCAGGCCGCCTACGAACAGCACCAGGCGATCTGGGGCGGCTGGCATTTCCAAATTGAAGAGATGATCGCCGAGGGCGATCGAGTGATGGTGCGCTGGACCTCACATGGCACACATCAAGGCGAATTCAACGGCCTGCCGCCCACCGGCACGTACACCACCAATTCCGGCATCAACATCTTTCGCATCGTCGATGGCAAGATCATCGAAGTATGGGACATCTATGATCGCTTGTGGGCGTGGCAGCAGCTCGGCGTGTTGCCGGAGATCAAAGAGGCGCTGGCCAAGCGGCGTGAGGAATTGCTGGCACAACAAGGTCAACCAACTGCATAGTTGTTAAAAGCGATGAATCGGGGAAGAAACCGGATTACTGCTTTTTAAATGGAATTGAACGTTTGGCGCGGAGAAACCCGGTTTCTGAAGTCAGACCGCTGGCGCAGCAGGGTCAGCCAACGGCATAGGGCGTATTTCGGTGCACAGCACCGTGGGCGAAGGCACCACGTTCACGGTGGTGCTGCCGATGGCCAGATAGTTACGCATCGTGCCGTCAAGTCAGCAGTCGTATCTTTGGACGATAAGGATTCAATGAATCGATGACACTTACAATTCGGCTGGCCTTCTTTCTTGCTTTATGCTGGATTCCTGTTTTTGCTACAGGCTGTAGTAACGGCTTTGTGCTCATGCCGGACGTTTCGCAGCTACGGTCAATCCACATTCAAGATAACTGGATGGGGATATCGCCCATCTCTCCCACTGTAGTGAGCTATACTCTGCAAAATCAAGGTGACTACTTCGGCGGTCAGGCGTTCTTTGATATTAGAGGGTTATCGACCACGCAGTCCATTACGATTCCGATTGAGAAAGTTGATTCATTCTTGAAAACATTAGCCACTGCACCAATTGAAGAGGGAGAGTATATACCGACATTCCGGTATACAGATGATTATCCTGACATTCGATTCCACATGAGATTTATATCGGAAACAGTGGAGTTTTCGACCGGTTCGCAAGGGAAAGATCACTCACCTTGGCGTGTTACGGTAGATGACAAAATGTATATCTCTAGTTCACACATTCCTATGCAATCTTTTGCTATTCTTGAACCGTATCTGGCTCGCGATTTATTGAATCAAATGATTGACCGTAGGATGCGCCAGCCTCCTTAGGCATTTTGTATGGCGGCTCTTATACACTACGAATGTAATGGATGCATTTACTCAACTGCATAGTCGTCAGAAAGGACCCGCATGTCCAAGCCCGAACCCCTCACTCACGATGTCATTGTTGTTGGCGCAGGCCTGGCCGGATCATGGGCCGCCATGATCGCCAGCCAGCAGGGCGTGAAAGATGTCGCCGTGCTATCCAAGATTCACCCGCTGCGATCGCACAGCGGTGCAGCACAGGGCGGCATCGCCGCAGCACTGGGCAATACGCGCCCGGTCCCCAGTACCGGCGCCGAAGGCCCGTTGGAGCAAGTGCCGGATGGTAGCGAACCTTCGGATAGTCTGGAGTCGCACATCTTCGACACGATCAAAGGCTCGGACTGGCTGGGCGATCAGGATGCGATCGAGATCATGATCAACGATGCGCCGCGCGTGATTTACGAATACGAGCACCTGGGCTGCGTGTTCAGCCGCACGCCCGACGGGCGCGTCAACCAGCGGCGCTTCGGCGGGCACAGTGCGCCGCGCGCCTGCTTCGCCGCCGACTGGACGGGCCACGTCTTGCTGCACACCATCCATGAACAGGCGCTGCGCCACGGCGTGAAGTTCTACAGCGAATGGTATTGCATGGACTTGATCGTCGAGGATAACATCTGTCGCGGCGTTGTGGCGCTGAACATCCTCACGGGCGAGATTCACACCATCCGCGCCAAAGCGGTGATGTTCGGCACGGGCGGCTATGGCCGCGCGTACAAGATCACGTCGAATGCGCATGCCAACACGGGCGACGGCGTGGCGATTGCCTACAACGCGGGCGTACCGTTGATGGACATGGAATTTGTGCAGTTCCATCCGACCGGCCTGTACAAGCACGGCATCTTGATGAGCGAAGCCTGTCGTGGCGAGGGCGGTTATCTGGTCAACAGCCAGGGCGAGCGCTTCATGGAGCGCTACGCCAAAGCGAAGATGGAACTGGCCCCGCGCGATCTGGTCAGCCGCTCGGAGCAGCAGGAGATCAACGAAGGGCGCGGCGGCGAAGCCGATCGCGATGCGATCTATCTCGATCTGCGGCATCTGGGCCGCGAGAAGATTTTGCAGCGCCTGCCGCAGGTGCGCGAATTGGCGATCGATTTCGTCGGCACCGACCCGATCGATAAACTCGTGCCCATTCAGCCGACGGCGCACTACAGCATGGGCGGCATTCCGTGCGACGCGAGCGGACAGGTCATCGCCGATGCGCAGGGCACGCCCGTCGTCGGATTTTATGCGGCGGGCGAATGTGCGTGCATCAGCGTGCATGGTGCGAATCGCCTGGGCACCAACAGCCTGCTCGATGCGTCAGTGTTCGGGCGACGTGCCGGCTTTGCGATTGCGGAGTTCGTCAAAGGTGGGGCCCAGCTGCACCCGATCGCGGGTGATCCGGCCGAGCGGAACCGGCAGCGCGTCCGATCGCGCATGGAGAATCCTGGCAAGGAATCCATCGACAAGATCGCCGATGCCTTGAAGACGACGATGACGATCAACTGCGGCGTTTTTCGTGACGGCGGGAAATTGCAGATTGCGCTGCAAGACATCCAGCGGTTGGAGGAGCGCTTCGCGCACGCGCCCATTCGTGACAAGAGCAGCCGCTTCAATACCGATGTGCTGAACGCGCTGGAGACGGAGCATCTGCTGTCGTTCAGCGCAGTGATCGTGGCCGGCGCCATCGCGCGCACGGAATGTCGCGGCGCGCACTGGCGCACCGATCATCCCGCCCGCGACGATCAGAACTGGCTGAAGCACACGCTAGCCCAGCGGCAGGGCGAAGGCGAACCGCCCAAGTTGGACTACAAGCCGGTGAACATCAACTACGAGAAGTATCCGCCGCAGGAGAGAAAATACTGATACGTACTGCGTAAAACCGATCATTGCGCACTACGCAGTACTTATTACGCCTGGAGCCAATCATGCCCGATTCTCATCCATTACCCACCACCGCCACTGTCCGCGTCCAGCGCTTCAACCCGGACAACGATAAGAAGCCGCGCATTCAGGAATTCAAGGTGCCGCTGACAGCGGATACGACCATTCTCGATGCGCTGCACTACATCAAAGCCGAACTCGACGGCAGTCTTACGTTTCGGCGTTCGTGCCGCCACGCGATCTGTGGCTCGTGCGCGATGAACGTCAACGGGCGCAATATGCTGGTGTGCAAAACGCCCCTCACGCGCGAGCTGGACCAGCAGGCCCGGGTGACGATCAAGCCGCTGCCCTATCTGCCAATCATCAAAGACTTGGTGGTGGATCGTAGCAGCTTCTGGGAGCAGTATCAGCGCGTGAAGCCGTGGTTGATTCCGCCGGACAATGTGCCTGAAAAGGAATTTCGTGTCAGCCCGGAAGAAGTGGAGGCGTTGCACAACGCTGAGACGTGCATCATGTGCGGCGCGTGTTATTCCGCGTGCCAGGTCATCGCCATGACCAAGGAGTACATCGGCCCGCACGCGCTGTTGAAGGCGTTTCTACGGGTGCTCGATCCGCGTGATGCCGCACCCGGCGAACGCCTGGCCGATCTCGATGGTGGTGATGGCGTGTACCGCTGCCATACGATCTTCAACTGCATCGACGCCTGTCCCAAGAATTTGAATCCCACCCAGGCCATCGAGACGCTGCGCAAGCTGGCGCAGAAGCGGCAGGCCTATGAGGTGGAACGCGCGGAGCGGCAGAAGACCTTAACTCAGCCCGTCAAATGACGAGTGACGAGTGACATCACTGATGGCAACTCATTCATCACTTATCAAGGAGAGTCCTATGTACAAAAGCACTGGCTTCATCAGTTTTGTATTGCGCCGTTTCACGGGTGTAGCGCTGGTTCTGTACCTGTTCATGCACATCCTCGTCATCGGCTCGGCCACACAGGGTGCGGCGGCGTTTGATGCCACGCTGAAAGTGGTGCAGGGGCCGCTCTTCAAGATCATGGAGATTGCCCTGATCGCGGCGGTGGCCTATCACGCTTTCGACGGCGTGCGCTTGCTGATCGTTCACTACTTCAACGTGATCGATTATCGCAAGAGCATGTTTTACGCCGCGTTCGCCGTGGCGGCGTTCTTCACCGCGATTGGTGGAGTGTTGATCTTGCAGGCGTTGTTGTACCATGCGTAATCAGTAATGCGTACTGCGTAATTCTGTGGCGGTTCACGCAATACGCAATACGGGAGCCAATTATGCGAATCTTTCAAATGCAGCGAATTAGCGCCATCGCTTTGCTGGTGTTCCTGGGAATTCATATGGCGGTGATGCATTATCCGCCGTGGGAGATCGATTTTCGGACGGTCGTGATCGAACGCTTGAGCAGCCCGATCTGGAAAGTCATCGACATCGCGTTCCTGTTCTTCGTGTTGATGCACGCCCTGACTGGCGCCTATGTGGTGCTGACCGATATTCAGCGGGTCAACACGTATAAACGCGTGTTGGCGGGTGCTGCCATCGTGCTGGGGATTGCGGGTTTCATTTACGGCACGGCGACGATCATGGCGTTCCAGCCGCCAGTGTAACTAACCCTCACACCGTCCCTCTCCCTGCCCGGGTCCGCGAAGTGGCGGGACGGCTGGCCGCAAGGGAGAGGGTGAAAGAGGCGACGATAAACATCCTTATGGAGATTCTGATCTCTGAAAAAGTCGAGATCACTCAACCGCCGACCCTGGAAGAACGACGATTATTGCCCGAGATCGATCCGGCGGGGATGGTTATCGGGAAGTAGACCAGCGCTCGGTTGGCAGACACCCGGGCGGGGTTTCACGTCTGTGCTAAGACCCCTGTCAGGTTTATTGTGAAGATAGATGATAGGCTGGAGTAAAGGAGATGACATTTGTCACTAAAACTCCTGTTTTCCTCTTACTATACTGGTCTTAATGAAGTGAGTCTTCCGACTTCGACGGGAATTGCTCTGGCTGGCTGGTCACCTCCCACCCTCACGAACGGCGGATGTGGCCGGGAGCATTTGCTAATCATCCCGTTCAACCCGGAAGAGCCAATCAAGTCTATTGTTTAGGAGTGTCGGTCCATGCCCATTTTTACACCTGCCCGTCGTTGGCAACCCCCTTATTATGGTTTCAAGCGCGAGAAGCCCAGTCGTCGTGCGCTGGCCGCTACCGAGCGCGTGATCAAAGGCGCGCTGTTCGGCTGCCGCATGTGCGGCAACTGCTTGTTGCAAGAGACGGCCTTCATCTGCTCGATGGAGTGCCCTAAGGGCGCGCGCAACGGTCCCTGCGGCGGATCGACTTCCGAGCATTGCTACGTCGATCCCACGCGGCCCTGCATCTGGTACAAGATTTACGAACGAGCGGAGAAGCTGGGCCGATCGGAAAAACTGTTGGAGGTCCTGCCGCCGCTCGACTGGGATAAAGTGGGCACGGAGACATGGGGCGACGTCTGGGAGCAGATGCGCAAGGTCGGCGTGAAGAAATTCTTCGGCGGCATCCTGTCCAAGGAGACACGCCACACAGCGTGGGAGTCGGTCTTTGAGCCGGTACGCCAACCCGACTGGTGGCAGGGCGATGCAGTGTATCACGCGCCCACCTACAACGAGCCGATTTCGGAATTGGAGCGCCGCTTGAAGGCCGGCGAGTTCGTGGTGACGGCGGAAGTGGCGCCACCGCTGACCTCGGCGACGAAAAAGTTGTGCACCAATGTCAACCTGGTCAAGCCGTATGTGGCGGCCATCAACTTCACCGATAGTCCCTCGGCGACGGCGCGGATGTCGAGTTGGGCGTGCAGTATTATGGCGCTGCAGAACGGCGCGGAGCCGGTGATGCAGATCGCGGCGCGCGATCGGACCCGCGTAGGATTGCAATCGGAAGTGTTGGGGGCGACGGCGTTGGGTGTGAAGAACATCCTGTGCCTGTCGGGCGACAATGCGCGCATGGGCCCGTCGCCGATGAGCCGCCTCGACGTGATTGACATCGATTCGATCCAGATGTTGTGGATTCTGCGGCGGATGCGCGACGAGGGCAAGTATCTGGACGGGCGCGAGATGAAGTTCCCCCCCAAGATGTTCCTCGGCGCGGCGGCTTCGCCGTATGCCAGCGAGCCGCGCTTTCAGGCGATCCGCGAGCAGAAGAAGGTCAACGCGGGCGCGCAGTTCTTCCAGACGAATCTGGTGTTCGATGCGGATCGGCTTGACATCTGGTTGAACGAACTGGCGAAGCGTGACGTGCTCGATAAAGTTTACATCCTCATCGGCATCACGCCGATCAAGTCGCTGAAGATGGCAAAGTACATGAACAACGAAGTGCCGGGCATCACCATCCCCGATCCGCTAATCAAGCGCTTGGAAAATGCGGGCGACAAAGTGGAAGAAGAAGGCGTGCAGATCGCGCTGGAGCTGATCGAGAAGGTGAAGACCAAGCCGGGCGTGAACGGCATCCACCTGATGGCTGTGGGCTGGGAAGAGATCGTGCCCCGCATCGTGCGCGAGGCCGGCCTGCTGCCGGTGGGCTTTGTCGAGCCGCCTGCCATGCCAAAAGAACCCGCGAAGGAAAAGAAACTGAAGTTGGAACCGGCAGCCGTGCCGGTGGTAGCACCTACGGTGTCAACGAATTAGCCGCGCATCCACAAATCAGCGAATCGACGAATCAGCGAATGGGGAGCCTGTTCGCTGATTCGTTGTTGATATGAGGGACACTTCCTATGACGCCTCTGCTGCTTGTTGTTGGATTAGTCGGCCTCCTCTCTCTGATCGTGCTGCTGGTTCAACGTGGCGGACGGAACAAGACGCCCGCACGTCCACCTCGGCCCCGATCGCGACGAATCCTGGTGGGCGCGTTGAAGCTGATCGGTTTTGCCGTGGTCGCCTTTGTCCTGATCGGCGGGGCAGTGATGGTCTCCGAGGACCACCGGGTTGTCGAAGCCGACCTCGCACCCGCGCCCAGCCAGGTCGAAATTCCGGACGATCTGGCCTTCCCGGTCGAGGAAGTGACGTTTAAGGGCGGCGACGATCTGATCCTGGCCGGCTGGTTTACACCGCCCCAAAATGGGGCGACGATCATTTTGCTGCATGGCTATGGCGGCAACCGCACGGCGATGATCTGGCACGCTCAAGCGTTGGTCAAAGCGGGCTACGGCGTGCTGTTATACGATGAACGAGCTTCCGGGGAAAGCGCCGGGCAACGCCGTTCTTATGGGTGGGAAGATCCCGGTGACGTCGAGGGCGCACTGCGTTACCTGGGTAGCCGGCCCGAAGTGGATGCCCAGCGGATCGCCATCGCCGGGTGTTCGATCGGGGCGCAGATTGCGCTGCAAGCGGCGGCCCGTTATCCAAACCTCAAAGCGGTCTGGGCTGATGGGCCATCGATCGTGCGGGCCGTCGATGCGCCCGCTCCCGTGAATTGGGCAACCGCCTTGAATGCCCTTTCAGAGCATATCCTTGATATGATGTACCAGGCGCGACTCCAGATTACGCCGCCAGCCCCGCTGATCGATGTGATTGGCAATATTGCGCCGCGCCCGATCGTGCTGGTAGGCGGCGGCAAGGCGCTGTCGGACTTCGGGAGCGAAGCACCGCGTGTCGAGTATTACGCGCAACATGCCGGCAGCCATGCAGAAGTCTGGATCATCCCGGAAGCCGTTCACTGCGATGGTCCAGTCCAGCGGCCGACAGAATACGTTGCGCGGCTGGTAACGTTTTTCGATAGAGTGTTCAATCTGAAATAGATCTGAGTATGAAATCCACCTTAGCCTTCATCATCTTTGTGATCGCCTTTGTCAGTTGTCCGGTCTGTTTCCTGCTCACGGTCAATGCCGATGCGGCCACACTGGACTGCCAGCGGGTCGAGCCGGGCGAAATTCACTGCACGCGGACGTTATGGATACTGCGGATTATTCCCT
>JAUQXC010000788.1 GCA_030834825.1 Thermoflexales bacterium | reverse complement strand
ACGAAGATGGCCAATGACCATACGGCTCCGATAATTCCCACTATGCCCAGCTGCTTTCGGAGGGTTGGTTTTTCTATAGAACTGCTTTGTTTGAAAAGAGCATTACCGGTACGAGTGATGATTACCTCGGCATAGCCACTTTGGCTAACGTATGCCGCCAATTGATGAACTGCTTCCCGTATAGGTTGTGGTAGATCAGTGCTCATGATGTTTTCTTCTCCGTGTTGATGTGGACGCACCTAACGGCATCGGCGTCCCCGAAAAGATGGGGATAGTATCAGCCGCCCGCCATGAAGTGGCGGTGGCCTGCTGGGCACTGCCCCGATCGACAACCGTCAAAAATGATGCTCAACTTCGGCAGCTGGGCGGGCGACTGCATGTGTTCCGCAGGCGCTCAACTTCATTCGGCGCGCCTCGCTCTGCCGGGCAACTCGATCAGTTTCTCAGGACGCAGTGTTGGGCGGCAATACATATCTTCAAACTACGTTGTTCCAGAACTCTGGCGATTTTGTTTCACCCAATCGGACAGGCGGAAGTTCTCTAGCTCCATTCCTCGCCCCGCCTGCAACTCCTCCAGCATCTTCGAGCAATCCTTATCTTTGGGCGCACGCAACTCGGGCCGATATACTGTCTCCGTGAAGTGATTTACGGTCTTTGACGAAACGATGAACCGAAAACCGTGTGTAGCCATCACATGGGTCATCAGCCCAAACGTATCGTAATGCTTCGCTGCCCACGCACCAAAGCTTATAGCTGGGTTAAGCCCAATGGTTTCAGTCACCGTCCGAAAAACGGGTGTATTGGCAATCAGGCTACAGACCGGACTGCAACGATAGGCTATGCGAGTTGTGTAACGGGTGTTCTTGACAACCGGGTTCCCGCACACCGTTTCCCACTCCACTCCATCCAGACTATTTGCACCGGGAACACCGTCTCTGCCTTCAATGGCCCGATCTGCGTAGTATCCATGAATTCTTGCTTGATTAGCAAAAACAGAACTGGGGGACTCAACGAGCTCTCGCCACATTGTCGGAATCGTGTCATTCTCAACAAACCACATATCGCTGTCGAGAAACAGGTAGTGGGTACAGTCCTTGCGCTCTTTGACAAAGTTGGCAAGTGCCAATCCATGCTTCTCTACCGCGACCCGATTATCAAGGCCTGTCTGGATGAAAGGAATGCTCTGGTTTGCGAGGTAGGCCGTTAGCTGTTCCACGTATTCATCATTTGAGGCGTTGTCCAAAACCACCATGTGAAAAGCCAGACCACTGAGGTCGTTGGTGAGGAACAAAGTGCGTAGCATCAACTCCACAAAGCGGGAAGTGTTGTGGTTGACTGTTACCCCATAGATCATAACCGCTCTCGCTCTTTGACTTGATACTGGCTCTGTTGAGCCGCCCAACTCGTGATTAACCCGACCTTTTCTGTATAGTATCCCAATAATCGTACTGTGCAGAAACCATTTCGCCAAGTGGTGTTTCTTTGTCTTTAGCATACTACGCAATTAGCTCGCGAGTCAAGCGTCACAATATGCCAATCCATCACTGGCCGAGGACGTGAAGATGGTCATCGGCTTGCTGCAACTGCCGGTGACAGTGATCATTGTCGCGGTATCTCCTTGATCACTTTCCTGCTTTGGCTGTGTGGTATATGAGTCAGTGTGGTGCGTTGACTATTTATGAGTATCCCAGCTATAACCACAAGCTCGACATACTCGCCGGGTTGCCAGCCTTCTCCATAGCCATACCCCGAGTACGATACCACCGATGCCGGCGAAGATGGAAGAAGGGCCTCCCCCAAAACTACCTCCCTCAAGCGTCGCAAAACCGTAGATGATTCCTCCAATTCCAAAGCACAGGTAAAATATCAGCAGGACACAGCCGATGAGTGGCACTTCGACTTTATCTAGTCCGCAATGAGGGCACTGGATTTGAGACATTATTTACGCCTTCTGGGTTTGTAAATTTCCATGGTTGCGATGACCGGGCTAACGGGTAAGGACGTTTGAATAGCTAGGTATTGTCTCGCTGGCCTGCCGACCCAGCGGCTATGCGCTATTTGGAAACTGACAAACAACAGAGCCAATAGAGACACAGCGACTTGGGACATTGCTGAATAGAAATCATTGGGAGATGGTGACATGGCCTGTACTCCGTGAAATATCAAATTGATGCTGTTCTCTTTAATCAGGATAACTGAATATCGGGGGTTCACAGGATTTGCAGCCATCAAAGAACTGACAGATAGGCGAAATTAGCCGACAATGAGGATTCGGCGCTGAAGAAAGCAGGGGCGTTTCTTGCAGATGAAAATGAGAAAGGGCCTAACTGGCCCCTTCCTTGTTGCTGACGATCACGGAAATAGCTTTGCATCTCGCAGCATTAAAGCCAAGTTGGCGGCCCGCTAGGCGCCGCCCCGATCACCAACCGTCAAAACTGACACCTAACCTCGGCAGCGGGGCGGCCTGCCCTCGCAGCGAAGCGGCGTCGGCTTGAATGAATTGTTAGGCAACCTTGCCCGAGTACCTCAGCGTAAGGCGCAGCATGTCAAAGAGCTGT
>JAUQXC010000787.1 GCA_030834825.1 Thermoflexales bacterium | reverse complement strand
CGCTCGATCGGGCGGAAGACTTCCTTGGTGCGGGTGAGGGTGTTATAGAGACAGAGTTCCATACTAGACCACGGACGATTGACCATTGACTACAGTTATCTCAAGGCTTTTCGGAATGCCTGCAACTTCACAGAGAGTTTTTCACTGAAAGCATAAACCTCTTGCACCATTTCAGCAGAGATATAGTTGCGACGTTTGATCAAGTGCAGACAGGCCACAGTTTCAATTAGTGACCGCAGGGCCATGCCCAGAAAGCGATTCTGTTCAGCATCACTTTGTCCAGTCGACCCCTCGGCGATATTGAGTGCAATGGAGGTAGCAGCACGAATGATTTGGCTTCTTAAATTATACTCTTCATTTTTGGGCAATTGCTCGGCAATCTGATAAATCAGATCGAAGTATTCTACAGCCAGTTGCCACACTTCCAGCTTTTCAAATTTGTACGGCATGTTCACCTTCTTGAAAAAGTAAGACGGCAAACCATTATGCGCCAATGTGGTCCGCCGTCTGTGGTCCGTGGTCTGTCGTCCGTGGTCTACTGGTGAATCGAATGACCCTCCACCGCTTCCGCCGCTTCCATCATCGCTTCGCTCAACGTCGGATGCGCGTGCACCGAGCGGGCCACTTCGTGCGGCGTCAGTTCGTAGTTGCGCGCCAGCACCCACTCGGGCAGCAGCTCGGTCACTTCCGGGCCGATCATGTGGACGCCCAGAATCTCGCCATACTTCGCCTCAGAGATAATCTTCACGAAGCCGTGATTCTCGCCCAGCCCCAACGCTTTGCCATTCGGCTGGAAGTTGAACTTGCCGATCTTGTATTCCAAACCGCGTTCCTTCGCCTGCTTCTCGGTGATCCCCATTGACGCCACCTGCGGTTGGCAGTAATAGCAGCGCGGCATGCCTTCGATGTCCAGCTCCACGGTCTCGACGCCTGCGATGCTTTCCGCCGCCACAATACCCTGCGCGGATCCGACGTGCGCCAGCATCAGCTTCGCGTTCACGTCGCCGATGGCATAGATATTCGGCACATTCGTGCGATAGTGCTCGTCCACCCCGATTGCGCCGCGCTCGGTCTTCACACCCACCGCTTCCAGCCCCAGACCTTCGCTGTTCGGCGCAAATCCGATCGCGATCAGCGCTTTATCGGCCTGAAAGGTCTGGCCGCCCGCTTTCACTTCCACGCCCGCGCCTGACTTCGCCAGGGATTCGACCTTGGTGTTCGTCAACAGCTTGATGCCCAGCTTCTTAAGGTGCTTCTCCAATTCCTTGCTGACCTCTTCATCTTCCAACGGCGCGGCATTCGGCAGCATCTCGATGATCGTCACCTCGGTGCCATACGATCGGAACACATAGCCGAACTCCAACCCGATCGGCCCGGCCCCGATGATGACCATCGACTTAGGCGGTTGGGTGATTTCCAGTGCGTGGCGATAGGTGATGATGGCCTGCCCATCAACCTCGACGCCCGGAATACTGCGCGCACGCGCGCCCGTGGCGACGATGATATTCTTCGACTCGATGACGCCCGTGAACGCCGTGCCACTCACCGCCGGCACGTTTTCCACAGCCGTAATCTCGATGTGCGTGGCGTCCTTCAATTTACCCGCGCCCTGATACACCTCGATCTTGTTCTTCTTCATCAGGAACTGCACGCCCTTCACCAGGCGATCGGACACCTGGCGGCTGCGCTTGTGGGCCACCGCGTAATCGAGTTTTAGATTCTCGAACGCAAAGCCAAACTCTTTACCGCGCGTCAACAGGTTGGCGATCTCGGCATTACGCAACAGCGCCTTGCTGGGAATGCAGCCAACGTTGAGACACACTCCACCCAGAAATTCTTTCTCCACCACGGCCACCTTTAAACCTAGTTGCGCGGCCCGAATCGAAGCAACATACCCCGCAGGTCCTCCTCCAATCGTCACAACATCATAAGCAGGATTAGTCATCATGTTCTCCTTAGAATCTCACCGTTTTGCATCTGTTCCCATATCTGTCGTTTGCGTGACAGTGCGAGCACGTTCGGTGAGTAGTACACCCAACGACCTAAGGCCAAGGCTTTTTGGCCCATGTACACAAGATCAAAAGAACTTCCACTATGCTTCTTGTAGAGATTACCTTTGAGACCAGCCAATTGTTCCACCTGGCTCTGAACCCACTCGCCAAAGCGCTGGCTTGCCGTGCACAATTCCACGCGTAGATACTGGTATCGCCCAGACCAAGATTTGGAAATCATCCAACTGCCATCCCCATCGAGAACGCCACGCAGAAAATCTGGGAACACCTTGTCAGGAAGATTCACAGGACCAAGCACCTTGCTCTTGTTTGGCATAAGTCCGATATCGTCGAGAAAGGCACGAACCACACGATCGTTTAATTTGACTTTATACCATGATTTGCGAACATGCTGCAAGGTGAACACAACGTGAACATCATCCAACTGCAAAGCGCGGCAGTACGCTTCGATTAGTTCTTCATCACATGAAACGAATTCGACGCGGACGCGATCTGCTTCCAAGCTTCCATCTGCGGTAAGCAACCCCACCGCGTAAGCTAATTCAGGCGACCAGGAAGTCAAAATGCTAGATGGAACCGTGTGAGCCGAAACAGGTCCGACCTGTCGAATTGGAAGCTGGCGATCCTGCAAACGTCTGGCGATTGTCCTTCCGCTACAATGGTATATCTCACCAATCTTTTCAAGTGATAAACCTTCTTCATGATACAGATGCACTAACCCATCGCGCGGAATTTCAGCGCCATAATCACGTTTGGTGCGGACGGTAATACCGTATCTGTGTAATGCGCGGGATACAGTCGTCGCCCCACAACCTAAACGCTCGGCACTTCGTTGAATGGACAGGCGTTCAAGACTGTATAAGTGCTCAAGCAATTCACGGGCAATCTGATTCTCGACTTAAAACGGGTCATCTCTATTCGTCACTATCGCAATGACAAAGCGCCACAACCGGCAGCCACATAGCCGCCCGGTCCGCCGCCAATTACGGTTACGTCATACGTCGTCATGAGGTCTCCTATCGCTTATTCTGCCGCAGAGGGTACTCCCTCTACGGTCAAAGTTCACTGTCAATTCTCCCCTATTTCGGCCAGCCCCGCCACCCATCTACCACTTGCCACTGGCGCCGCCGCCGCGCGATCGACCACCACTCGAAGAACGGCTGCTGCTCGACGAGCGGCTATTGCTTGATGAGCGGCTGCTACTCCATGAGTGACTACTGCTCGATGAGCGGTGACTTGAGGAACGACTCCCGCTCCAAAAGGAACGGCTCGAAGAGTGACCATCCGAGTCCGTGTCGTCTGGTTCTTCGGACGGTATCAGCATCGGCAGGGTGATGCGATCTTCATCGTGATGCTTGCAATGGCGGCAGTCGCGTGTGATCAGCTTCGTGCCCGAAGAAGTATAGCTGGGCAGATCGATGGTTTCTGCTTTGGTTGTGCAGGTGCGATAGTTGCACTGCGGGCACGTCTCATAGCGGGACGTCCAGCGCTGATAGCCCTGCAATGTGTGGAAGTTGCACGCCGGACACTTCCACACATCATAGTTCACCGATTCCAGCAGCTCTTCGACTTTCTGGCCGGAGTCCAAATGCACATCGTCCGAGACTTCATCCAGGCGGATCATATCCGTTTGGCAGTTGGGGCAGCGCCGCCTGCGATAACGTACATACTGCTCGGCACCCACTGCCGCGGCGACAGCGCCACCTAGCAGACCTCCGCCGATCAGGACGATGTTGCCGATATTGGGCTGTGGGGGGGCCGAGGTCTCTGCCGCTGCCTCAACCTGCTCCGGCGCGGTCTGGGGCACTGTCGCTTGATTGAGACGCGTCACCAACCGGCGGCTCACGGCCCGCGCCCCGTCATAAACACCCTGGCTGTAATTCTCATTGCGGAAAGCAGGGATCATCTGCTCGTCGATAATCGTCTGCATATCGGCATTCAGCGAGTCGCCAAAACCGGCCCCCACCTCAATCCGTACCTCGCGATCTTTCCACGCCGTGAGGATCAGCACGCCATCATTCTTTTGCGCCGTGCCCACCCCCCACGTATTGAACAAGTTGGTGGCAAATGCTTCGATGGACGCATCGCCGGTAGCGTAGTCGTGGATCGAAGCGATCGTGACCACCACGATCTCGACGCCATTGTCGGTCTTGAGCTCGGAGAACAGACTGCGCAGCGAGGCTGTGTGATCGGCCGTCAACAGCGAAGCAAAATCATTGACGTAGGGATCAGTCCGGGTCGGATAACCGCTTGGGGCGGCTATCGACCAGACGCCCGAAAGCAGGGCGACCACCAGACAGGCGCTGAGGATACTGCGAAGAGGGCCGATTCGATTCATTAAGCACCACCTTAGGCTATGCTGCGCTTCCGCTAACGTTGTCAACACGGTAGTTACGGAATAACGATCAGATCCTCAAGTAATTTGGCTTTGAACAACAAGCGGGATTGCCCGTCACACCCGAGCTGATAGACCGCGGTGCCGTTGGTATAAATTACGCCACCTGCACCGTCGAAGTCATAAGCAACCACACTCCGCGCCAGCACCTGCTCTTCACCTGAGGTCGTGCGTCGCACCAGTTCCCAGCTAGGCGGCACCAACGCTGGCGCTTCCGCTGACACACCTTCGCGCATGGCCTTCTCGGCATCGATCACACGGCCCCGCAGCAGTAACGTCTTTTCGTCGTCGCCTGCCACCCGAGGCCCGCCGCTTGTCGTCAAGGGTTTGCGCGCGAAGGTCAGTGACAAAAAGTTGAAGAAGTAGAAAAAAGCGCGCAATAGCCGCAGCGGGAACAAGAGAACATCGGCAATCACTCCCAGCAGCGGCACGGGCTTCCGGCCTAATACCTCGTAAGGTCGCCGAATGAAATACAAGGCACCCTCTTCACTCATGCGTGGCGACATCAGATCGTTCTTGGGATCTTCCAACAAAATGGCTAGCGCGCCGCCGTCCAGATTAAGTTGATGAAGGCCAAAGGGCCCGAGGCCCAGGGCATAACCCTGCGGGTTGCGCGCTATACCCGCCGATTGATACAGCAGCCGTTTGCCGTCACCGGGAATCCAACTCGGCGCTTCGTCGACTGAATCGCCCTCCGTGATTGGCTGCAAGTTCTGGTTTTGCACCAGACCAAGGTTAGCCGTGCCATTCGGGAAATGCAGCGACCCGGCAATCAACTTCAGATCGGGATGCAGTGTGAGATCGCGGAAATGCAGCGCTTCGCGGTGGAAGAGGCGTTTTTCTTCGTCAGTTGTCCAGTTATACGTGAACAGCCCGCCGACCCGATCAGTTTCCAGGGTGTAGAGCAACTCACCCTCTTGTGGAGCACGCGCCACAGCCGAAATGGCGACTTGCAAACGGCGCGGATCTTCCTGTTCTTTGCCCCACAACATGTTCCCACTGAACGGTGTGCTGGCCCCTTGGGTTTTCCATTCGTTGCGCTGCTGCCGTTGAAGCGTGCGATTGATGATGTCTTGTCCAAAGTGGCTTTCGATGGGGTGTGCGGCCAGATCGCCGTTCTTGAAATAAAGCTGTCCGCGAGCGAGATAAGCGATACGTGGAGTCGGCATCCTTCACCCTCAAATAAAAAACGGTATGATTGCGAAATGGTCCATTGACCGTCCACAATTATACCGTTTTTGGCAGCGCATCGTGTGCGCCCGCTAGGTCCAGCTTTCCAGCAGCTCCTTGATTGCGGCCACAAAGTTATCGGCGCTATGGCCATCTAGAATGCGGTGATCGAACGTGAGGCCCAGATAGACCATCGGGCGGATGGCGATCGCATCGACATCGTTGTGCGTCACGACGACAACGCGCTTCTGAATCATTCCGACGCCCAGGATGCCGCATTGCGGCTGGTTGATGATGGGTGTCGCAAACAAACTGCCGCTGGTGCCATGATTGGTCATGGTAAATGTGCCACCCTGCACTTCATCAGGCTTGAGCTGCTTGCGCCGCGCGCGATCGGCAAGATCGTTCACGGTGCGCGCCAGTCCCAACAGGTTGAGCGAGTCAGCGTTCTTAATCACCGGTACGATGAGGCCCTCTTCACCCAACGACACGGCCATGCCCAGATTCACCGTGCGGTGCAGCACGACGCCGCTGTCGCTCCACGATGAGTTGACCAGCGGATATTTCTTCAGCGCCGCAATCGTGGCCAGTGCAAAGTAAGGCGTAAAAGTGAGCTTCGTACCATCCTGCTCGAACGCGGTTTTGTTCTGGGAACGATGCGCCACCACTTTCGAGAGATCGACTTCGAACACGGTGGTAACGTGCGGGCTGACGCGCTTGGACATGACCATATGATTGGCAATGGCTTTGCGCATGCTGTTGAGCGGCAGCACGTCGCCGGGCGCAACCGGGGGAGCTGCTGCCGGAGCGATCGGGCCGGCCGAGGTCGGTGCTGCTTTTCCAAAGAGTTCCTCCGTCGGACGGAACAGCTCGCCAAGACCCGGTTGTTCCCAGGCTTCCAATTTCTCAACCCCGGTCGCCTCTCCCTCTGGATGAGGGGAGCCACGCTGCTCGACGTAGGCGAGAATATCCTTCTTCGTGACACGACCACCCTCGCCCGAGCCGCGCACCAGCGCCAAATCGACCTGGTGTTCCGAAGCGATGCGCGCGACCACCGGCGAAATGCGCGCCCCTGATCCGTTGCCACGCGGCGCTTCCCCCTTCTCTCCCCCCGTGTCCGCAGAGCGACGGGACAGCTGGCCGCCAGGAAGATCCGTTGAAGGGGGCAGCTGGTCGCTGCGTTCGCCGGCCTGAGGCCCAACTTCCCCTGCCGCACCGATGAACGCAATCAACGTCCCCGCTTTCACCACATCCCCTTCGTTGGCGTACAACTTCAACAGCGTGCCTTCGCCCGCCGCCGTCACTTCGGTGGTCACTTTGTCCGTCTCAACTTCCAGGATCGGCTCGTACAACTTCACCGGATCACCGACCTGTTTCAGCCAGCGACTGACTTTTCCTTCGACGACACTTTCCCCCAGTTGGGGCATGATGACTTGAGTTCCCATGATTGAGTCTCCCTATTCACTCGTCACTCATCCCTAAACGAGTGATGAGTGATATCCTCAATAGCGTGCGAGTTTCCTCATTGCTGCCGCGATCTTCTGTGGATTCGGCATGAACCAATCCTGCAGCGGATGGCTGTAGGGCACCGCGGGTACATCGGGACCGGCCACGCGCAGGATGGGCGCATCCATGTAGTTGAAGCCTTCCTCCGCCAGCAGCGCGGCAATCTCTGCGCCGTACCCTAAGAACCGATTGTCCTCGTACACGATCAAGGCTTTGCCCGTTTTCTGGAACGAGCTAAGCACTGTGTCTTGATCGAGCGGATTTAACGTGCGCAGATCGACCAGTTCCACATCAATGCCGTCTTGGGCAACTTCGTCCGCGGCTTGTCGGCAATAGTAATGCATCATGCCGTAGGCATACACGCTGATGTCCGATCCCTCGCGTGTGATCTGCGCTTGCCCCAGCGGCACGGTGTAATCCTCATCGGGCACGTCGCCTTTGATCAAGCGATAGCCCTTCTTCGGCTCAAGGAACAACACCGGGTTGTTGTCGCGCACCGCACTCTTGAGCAGGCCCTTGGCATCGTGCGGATTGGAAGGAATGACCACCTTCAAGCCCGGCACGTGCGCGTAGGTCGCTTCGATCGACTGCGAGTGGTACAGTCCGCCGCCGATGCCGCCGCCATAGGGTGCACGAATCACCAACGGGACGGTGAAGGTGCCGCCAGTGCGATAGTACATGCGCGCCGCTTCGTTGACGATCTGGTTGTACGCGGGTTGAATGAAATCGGCGAATTGAATCTCGCAGATGGGACGCAGCCCGTTCATCGCCGCGCCGATGCCCACCGCCACGATCGAGAGTTCCGCCAACGGCGAATCGATCACGCGCGTGGGGCCGTGTTTGTCAAACAAGCCCAGCGTGGCGCGGAACACACCGCCGCGCGGGCCGACATCTTCACCGGTAATAAAGACCGTGTCGTCGCGGGCCAGTTCTTCATCCATCGCCTCGCGAATACCTTCGATAAGAGTCTTCTCAGTCATAGGGATTCTCCGCACGTAAAACGTGAAACGCAAAGTGTAACGGAGGGTCTTACGTTTTTACGCATTACGTTTTACTCGTTACGGCGCATACACCGGCCCCGCCGCCCACTCCACTTCGGGATACGGCGCGGCTTCGGCGGCTTGATGCGCCTGATTCACTTCGTCGGCGAGCTGTTCGTCCAATTCACGCTCGTGCTGCGGCGAAAGAAGGCCGGCCGCCAGCAACCGTCCGCGAAACTTAGGCAACGGATCGTTGGTCTTCAGCGTCGCTTTGTCTTCTTTCGAGCGATACGTGGAGTCATCGTCGTCCGAGGAGTGCGGTGTCAGGCGCACCACGCGTACTTCCAGCAGGGTCGCGCCACCACCTGAGCGGGCGAGGTCGATGGCGGCTTTGGCAGCGTGATACGTTTCGATCGGATCGAGGCCGTCGACGGTGACACCGCGCACGCCATAGGCCAACGCCCGATCGGACACGCGCGAGATCGCCATCTGTTTTTCCATCGGCACCGAGATGGCGTATTCGTTATTCTCGACCACGACGATAAGCGGCAATTTATGGACGCCCGCCCACGTCAGCGCTTCGTGGAAATCACCTTGATTGGTGGAGCCTTCGCCGAGGCAGGTTACGGCGACCCGATCGCCGCCCTTCAGTTTCTCGGCCAGCGCCACGCCGGCGGCCTGCGGCACTTGTGTTGCCACCGGGCTGGAAACGCTGTAGATGTTCTTGGCTCTGTGCGCGTAATGCTCCGGCATCTGCCGCCCACCGGAACTGGGATCACCTTGCTTGCCGAAAACGCCCAGCATCACGTCGCGCGGCGTCATGCCACAGGCCAGCACCATGGCCATGTCGCGGTAATACGGCAAAAAGTGGTCTTCGCCGCGCCGCATGGCCAAGGCAACGCCTACTTGCGCGGCTTCGTGCCCCATGCCGGAAATGTGAAAAGCGATCTTGCCTTGCCGATGCAAAATCCAACAGCGTTCGTCCAGCCGGCGCGCGCGCAGCATGGCCGTATACATGTCCAGCAGCAGCTCAGCGGGCAAACCAGCAAGGCTCGCAGTCGCAGATTCGACGGCGGTCATGACCATCTGTTCCTCCCTTGGGTTGTAGGTTGTGGGGTCACGTGAATCACCAGGCCGGATGATTCACGTGGATACGGCACTATCGATTACATCAGATCAATAAACTCATCAACACTCAGTCCAGCTTGTCGAATAATGGCGCGCAATGTGCCACGATCGAGTTCCTTGTGATCAGGCACGACCACCTGTACCAGTGGATCATCGCGCCGTAAGATCATGTGGCTGCCTTCCTGCCGCCTCAGATAGAAACCGCGCTGCGCCAATGCTTTCACACACTCGCGGCCTGAAATACGCGGGAGTTTGGTCATACCGCAACGAGTAATGCGTCGAAGTGATCTTCCGGCACCGGCAGATTATCTTCGCGCAAAGCGGCGATGTATCCGTCGATGGCCTCACGAATATTCCGTACAGCCTCTTCGCGAGTCTGACCCTGGCTGATGCAACCGGCCAGGCTGGGACATTCTGCCACCCAATAACCATCCTCACCGGGATACACAATGACCTGTCGCATGTCGTTTACCTCCCACAAAATTCGTCTGGCATAGTGAGTATACCCCACAATGAAACACCGCGGAATGCAGGTTTACGTTTTACGCTTCAGTGCGAAGCCTCGCTATGGGACGTTTTATTTTCAGCCTTGCGTCCGGCCCGTATGGCCCGGAATTTGGGAATGACCACGCGCAACAACAGCAACACCGCAATCAGCACGAGAAGGCCCATGATCACCGGGAGGATGAGGGTGGTGAGGGTCACGACGAGCGCCCCGATCGCTTCCAGGATCGCCACGATGGGATTCGCCACGCCGCCCGTGGTGCCGGCCGCGACCGCGCGCGTTATCACCGTCGCACCCTGCACCGTCAACGCCACGCCACCGCCGGCAATGACGGCCAGGGTCCAACGCAGGAGCGGATGCATCTCGGTTAACACGGCGGCCATCATGATCACACCCGCGATCGTCGCGGCGGGGGTCGCAAGGCCATCGAGTGCATTGCTCACCCACGGGATCAAAAAACCCAACAACTCGATGAGCGTTGCCACTCCAAACACCAGCGCCGCGAGGGGGGTACCCATCCACTGAAAGTCGGGGGAGAGCGTGATCCAGCCGGCCATCGAAGCCAGGCTGACAAGCAGCAGCGGCACAAAGACCCGAAAGCCCACGGCCGCGCTAAGACCGAGGCCAAGTAGAAAACTCAAAATCGCTTCGCCCATGCTGGTCCTTGTCTCTCCTCCCTTGTGAGCAGTCGCAACCGTCATTCCCGTGGGTGTGACACCACCAGACAGCAACCATGATTTCGCCAGCAGTATCACCGTTGCCGTCGAACGCTCCACTACAAAAGAAACTGCGCAATGCATTTCCCTTCACGCATCACGCAGTTCACTTTGCACTTTCGCTCTTTACGCCCGCTTAGCGGCGACCGCCGGTTTGGCCTTGGCGCTATCTTCTTCCGGCGCAGCGGGCTTCGGCGCATTGATCAGATCCCATAGATCGCGCGCCATCGCGGCAATGGCCTGTGCCGCCGGCGCGTTCGCATCCAGCTGGAAGATGGTGGCGCCCTTCACCGAGGAGTAACGCAGTTTGGGATCATCGGGAATGCTGAATGTGCGCGACAGGCCCAGCGCCTTCTCAATCTGCGCGGCGGGAATGCCGCCGACCAGATTAGCTCGATTGATCACCAGCACGATGCGCTCCGCAGGCAGCCCCAGGTGTGGCGCCATATCACAGAAGACGCGGGCGCTTTTCACCGAGGCAAGGTCGGGGGTGATGACGAGCAGCACCAGATTCACGATATCGATCAGCGCCAGGTTGTGATCCGTCAGATAGCTGCCCGTATCGATGACCACGGCGCTCGCTCGATCACGCAGCCGGCGCGCCGCCTGTACCAGCATACTGCCGGTAATCAATTCCGCCGTCTCCGGCTTGGACGGCGCAAAGAGCAACTGCACGCCCGACGAATGCGCCAGCAGCAGATCGGGTAACGTCTCCGCGTCGGGACGACTGCTCGTGGTGAGATCGGCCAGTGATTTCGTGGGCCGCATGTTAAGGTGCACCGGCAGATCGCCGAATTGCAGATCGGTATCAAACAGCGCCACACCGTGTTGAATCTGATCGAGCGCCGCCGCCAGATTGATCGAGATGGCGGAGACACCGGTACCGCCGCGCGGGCTATAGGCCAGATACAGCGGCACCCGCAAGCCGGCGGTCGCCCGCTCTACCACGGCCACCTCAGAGGATGCCGCCAGCGGCGCCAGTTCTTCAATCGCCGGACGCTTGGCCTCATCAATCTTCTTGTAGTGCGGCACGGCCGACTTGTAGACGCGGCGAATGCAGTTCACCAACTCGTCGGCGCTAAAGGGCTTGGTCTGATAATCGCGCGCGCCGGCCAGCATGGCCGACCGCATGTAGTCCTGTTCAAACTGGACAGAGATGATGATGACCTGGCAATACGGCACCTGCAAAGCCATCTCGCGCGTTGCGGTGATGCCGTCCATGTCCGGCATGTTAATGTCCATCAGCACGATGTGCGGCTCGTATTCGTGCGCCAGCTCCAATCCCGAAACCCCGTTGTAAGCCTGTCCCACGACTTCCATGTCCGATTCAAAGGCCAGCAGGCGGCTGACGTGCTCGCGCGTCTCTTTATTATCATCCACGATCAGGATGCGAATTTTGTCGCCAGTCGAACCGGGTTGGACCAGTCGGGTGGGCGGCCTGGACAGAACTTCGGCTTTGGCCGCAGCGTCGGCGGCCGTGATCTGGCGCAGTGAAGCCGCCTTCTGCTCGGAGATCGGTGGCGTGGTCACTTTGGCCTGACCGATCAATGAAGTGAGCGAATTTGCTTGAGCAGATTCAGCAGTAGGAGAGGCGGCAGCCGTTGTTTTGGATGGCACAGGCGCGGTACCGGAATTCTTCTTGCGGCGCCGGCCACGCCGTAGAATCACCACAATCAGCAAGAAGAGTACCAGTACTGCCGCCAGTCCGGCGAAGATCGGAAGTAGATTATCCATTGGACACAATCACCTTGAGCACAGTACCCGATATTGTACGCGGCTTAGGGGTCCGCGCCAATCCCACCAAAGTCCGGGGACTATTTCGTCCCACCAAAGTCCGGGGACTCCCAAAAAGATGGGACTTCGTATTTCGTCCCACCAAAGTTTGGGGACTTCCGAAAAGATAGGACTTCGTATTTCGTGTGACTCGTGTACCAGTGCTATTCTTCAGTCAACGGCGATTGTATCACAGGTGTCTCTTGGAGACGAACCAGGGCAGACTGCGCAGTTTGGACCTCAGCCGGGGTCAATGGCTCATCTGCATAGCGGGCGCGCAGGTACAAAGCCGTCAATTGATCCACTGCTTCGTGCTGTGCTTCATACAGTCCACCAATGTACCGTGCATACCGGTCGGGTGTTTGAGACGGCGTACGGGTGTGGAGACGCAGTCGGGCCCATTCCAAAAATTCCTGATAGGCTCGGCGCACGTTCTGGCGCGGATCGTCTCCGCGGAGCGCGAGATAGCGGGAGGGTGAAACGGCTGAGAAGTTTCGCCAGCGAGCCAAAAAGTTTTGCCATTGCTGCCGCAGAAGATCGCGCGTGGCGATGTTCTCGCGAATTTCGTTGGAGTTGCGGCGCGTCAACAGGCCCGAGCGACGGATCGCCCAGATCGCCAGCAGAGCAAACACGATCAGAATCAAGACGATGGAGGTGCCCCGGCTGAAGGTCACAAACTCCGGCGAATCCAGGAAGGATTGAATGCCTTCCTGAGTGCGCTGAGTATCGACCTGCGCGCCGATCTGCTGCAGCACCCGCAGGAAAGTCAGAATGCCTTCCATCAGGGCGCGCAGCACTAACTGCAAGATGGGGAGAAGCGGCGAAACGAGCCAGGCCAGAAAAGTGAAGATGGGACGCAATAAGCCCAGCACGGCCTGGGCTAGTGTCGACAACGCCGGACCGACCGCGGATAGAATCTGCCGCAGCGCATCGGGCGAGAAAATGCCGGTGATGGTCAGCGCCGCCAGCAAGATCGCGCTGATCACGCCAAAGATGGTGGCAAACCAGTGACGTTGCCGCTTCAACCAGGAATTGTCTTCCGATCGCTGCTGGCGCGTGCGCTCGA
>JAUQXC010000786.1 GCA_030834825.1 Thermoflexales bacterium | reverse complement strand
GCTGACGGTGCCGGCCGGGAAGGTGGCGCGCAACAGATCGAAGGCGTTGATACCAGCGCGCAGTTGGCCGTCCACTTGCGAGACGATGTGCATCACGTGCGAGTAACGCTCCACCACAAACAGATCGGGGACGTGCACCGTGCCATACTCGCAGACGCGACCGACATCGTTGCGTCCCAGATCGATCAGCATGACATGCTCGGCCCGCTCCTTCGGATCGGCCAGCAGCTCTTGCTCCAACGCCGCATCTTCAGTCGGGGTGGAACCTCGCCGCCGCGTACCCGCGAGCGGGCGGACAGTAGCCGTGCGACCTTCCAGGCGAACTAACATCTCAGGCGAGGCGCCAATCACGTGATAAGGCCGGCCCTCCACCTCGCCAAAATCGAAGAAGAACATATACGGCGAGGGATTCAGCCGCCGCAGGGCGCGATAGATATCGAACGGCGAGGCAGACGTGCTGCGCGACAACCGCTGCGACAATACCACCTGAAAGATGTCGCCGGCCGCAATATGCTCTTTAGCCTGACGCACAATTTCTTCAAAGCCCGCCTGCGTGAAATTCGAAGTGAGCTCTGCGGAAAGCATTGAGTGCCCACTCCCACCGGAAGGCTTCGCGCCAGCGAGGGCGGGCAGCGGCTCAGACAGCCGAGCGGCAATGCGATCGATCCGCTCGACGGCCGCCGCATAGGCAGCCGCGACATCACCATTGAGATGCGCGTTCACGATGATCAGCAAGCGACCGCGCGCGTGATCGAAGGCGACGAGCGTATCCGTCAACAGATACAACGCTTCCGGCAATCCTGGCGCGAGTTTGGAGCTCGCGCCAGGTTGATCGAGTTTCGGTTCGAAGAAGCGAATCACATCGTAGCCCAGATAACCCACCAACCCGCCCACAAAACGTGGCAGGCCCGGCAACCTCACCGGCGAGAAGCGAGCCAGTTCGGCCTGCAAGACGTGCAGTGGATCTTGACCCTGGGGCAGATCAGCCGTACTAGCGTGACCATTCGATCGGCGGGTGTATGACCGCCGGTTGAAACTCAACACGGCATTCGGCTCAATCCCGATGAACGAGTAGCGGCCCACTTGCTCACCGCCCTCGACGCTCTCCAATAAGAACGAAGCACCCTGTCCCGCCAGTTTCAAGTAGACAGAGACGGGCGTGTCCAGATCGGCGGGCAGCTCGCGATAGACCGGCACCAGATTACCCTGGCCGGAAAGTTCCAGCACTTCTGCAAGACTGGGATGAATCTCGGTTCGTTCGAGTGTCATTGGTTCTGCCAGCATGGTCTCCTCCACCCGTAAAACGTGAGGCTTAAAGCGTAAGCCCGCCTTGACGCTTCACGTTCTACGCTTTACGCCATTACCTTCGGCAAGCCCGCGATCGCTTTATGCACTTCCTCAACGGGATACTCATAGTCTTCCAGTTGACCCGCAAAGTACATCTGATAGCCCGTCATATCGAAGTGGCCGTGACCGCTCAGGTTGAAGAGAATGACCTTCTTCTCGCCGGACGCTTTGGCCTTCAGCGCTTCGTCAATGGCAATATGGATGGCGTGCGCAGACTCCGGCGCGGGAATGATCGCTTCGGTGCGTGCGAACTGCACGGCGGCGGCGAAGACGGGATTTTGCTGCACCGCCACGGCCTCGATCACACCTTCGTCGTAGAGCTTGCAGAGGATGGGCGCCATGGCATGATAGCGCAGTCCGCCTGCGTGAATGGGCGCGGGAATAAACGCTGAGCCAAGCGTGTACATCTTCACCAGCGGGGTCGTCTGCGCCGTATCGCCGAAGTCGTAAGTGTAGATGCCTTTGGTCAGGGAAGGCGCCGCCGTCGGCTCCACGGCGATAATGCGCGTGGTCTTGCCTTCTTTTAACTTGTCGCGCACAAAGGGTAGTGCCACGCCGCCGAAGTTCGATCCACCACCCACACAGCCGATCACCACGTCGGGATATTCGCCGGCCTTCTCCATCTGTCGCAATGCTTCTTCGCCGATGATGGTTTGATGCAGCAGCACGTGATTGAACACGGAGCCGATCGCATACTTGGTATGCGGTGTCGTGACCGTATCTTCAATTGCCTCGCTGATCGCAATACCCAGCGAACCGGTATGATTGGGATCTTCTGCCAGGAAGCGGCGACCGGCCGCGGTATCCTGCGACGGTGAGGCTACAATGTTCGCGCCGTAGGCTTCCATCATCATGCGCCGATACGGTTTTTGCTGATATGAAATGTTGACCATGTACACTTTGGCTTCCAGGCCAAAGTAACCGGCCGCAAAAGCGACTGAGCTGCCCCACTGCCCTGCGCCGGTTTCCGTCGCCAGGCGCTTCGTGCCCGCGCGCTTGTTGTAGTAAGCTTGCGGCACCGCCGTGTTGGGTTTATGCGATCCGACAGGTGAAGCGCCTTCATGCTTGAAATAGATGTGGGCGGGAGTGTCGAGTGCTTTCTCCAGACGTCGGGCACGAATTAACGGCGTGGGCCGCCACAACCGATAGATGTCATACACTTCTTCCGGGATGTCGATGAAGCGCCCGGCATAGGGTCCGACGGCGGCTTCCTGCATGATGATGTCCATGGGAAACAGCGACGCCATATCGTCCGGCCCGATCGGCTTGCCCGTACCCGGATGAATCACCGGCGGCAGCGGCGTTGCAAAATCAGCCTGCACGTTGTACCACGCAGTGGGCATTTCACTTTCTTCGAGCAGATACTTCACTTGCTTGGACATGCTTAACCTCCAGAGTTGGTTGTGTGTTGCTGGTGCTTCGCCTTGCGTCTCACGCTTTGCGTCTTAACCCCATCGCTTCTTTTGCCAGGGACACGGTCTCTTCCGAGATCGGTCTGACCTTCGCGCGGCCTGCCTCCAGAATCTCGTCGATCAACTGCGGTCTGGCTTCGTAATGTGCGCGGCGTTCGCGAATGGGCGTCAGGAAGTTCTGCAAGGCGCTGTTCAACTTCTTCTTCACCTCCACATCACCCACCTTGCCCGCCCGGTAGCGGTTCTTCAAATCTTCCACTTCCTCCAGGTTCGGATTGAAAGCGTCGTGATATTGGAACACGGGATTGCCGTCGGGATTGCCCGGAATGTCGGCCCGGATGCGCGTGGGATCGGTGTACATGTTCATCACCTTCTGCCGTACCGTGGGTTCGTCGTCGGACAGCAGGATGGCATTGCCCAGTGACTTGGACATCTTCGCCTTATTGTCCGTGCCCACCAGCGTCGGCACATCGCCGACCAGGGCGTCGGGTTCAGGAAAGACTTCGCAGTCGTATTGAAAGTTAAAGCGGCGCGCAACCTCGCGGGTCACTTCCACGTGCGAGACTTGATCTTTGCCAACCGGCACCAGATTCGCACGCACATGCAGAATATCCGCAGCCTGCAGCACGGGATAACCCAGCAAGCCGTACGACGGCTGTTCGATGTGCTCCGCATCCATAATCTCTTTGAGGGTCGGCACACGTTCCAGCCGGGGCACCGTCGTGAGCATGGAGAACAACAAGTGCAGCTCGCAGACGCTGGGCACATCGGACTGCACGTAGATCGTGGTCTTTTCAGGGTCGATGCCCACCGACAGATAATCGAGCACCAGCTGGCGGGTATTGCCCACGGTAGCGGCGACGTGCTCCTTATCGACGGTGCGCGTCAAGGCGTGATAATCGGCGACCAGCAAGAACACCTCGTAGGTATCCTGCAGCTTCACGCGATTTG
>JAUQXC010000785.1 GCA_030834825.1 Thermoflexales bacterium | reverse complement strand
CACGGCAATGAGTGATCCGATGCCGGCTTCGATGGTGTGGGGATTGACTTCAGGGTTCGTGTGGGTGTCTACCACCAGCACGGGCCGGCCTTCTTTAATCACGCTGCGGGTCATGCCGGTGCTGCGCAGGTGCGAAGGGTTCCAGTCGCCTGTCACCCCGCTGGCATAAGCGCGCGTAAATGAATCGCTGCTTTCGTCGTAAAGGTAGAGTGAGGCCGCATCTGCATTGCTGATCTCGCGCACCACCGTGCTGATGCGGCGCAACACTTCTTCCAATTCCACACTGGTGGACAGCGCCACGCTGGCCTGATACAACGCGCTGAGGCTATTGATGCGCCGGGCGCGTTCCTCAAACAGCCGCGCGTTGTGCACGGCGATGGTGGCCTGGTTGGCCAGGGTCCTGGCAAACTGTATTTCTGACATGCCAAAGCGGCGCTGCGAACGCTCGTCCCCCCACTTCACCACGCCAATCAATTCCTGGCCGAGGATTAGCGGCAGATTCAACATGGCGAAAAGGTGCTGTTGTTCCAGCAGCGCACGATCGGAAGGATGAAGTTCCGGATCGTCCCGATAGATGAGCTGGACGTCGTGCCGCTCGATGGCGGCTCGCAGCTCGGGATAATCGGCCAGCGGGTAGGGCGCGTCTAGGCTCTCGACCGTTTCCGCCTGCTCGCTCTCAGGCGAGATATATTTACCGATGGGGTGCAGCGTGCGGGTGACCGCTTCAAAGACTTGCAACCCGCAGTACGTCATATTCAGGGCGCGCGCCATGAAGTACGTCAGTTCTTTGCCCAGCTGCGGCAGATTGAGAATGGCCGTGAGCCGTTGACCGACTTCATACAAGATGGACATCTCACGCAGGCGCGACTGCGCGTTGTGATATAGCTGCGCATTCTCCAACGCGATGACGGCCTGGGTGGCCAGCTGATCGATGAAGTCAAACGAGGCCTGATCGAAGCGGCCCACTTCCGGGCTTTCCAGATTGATGACACCCAGAATGCGTTCTTCCTTACGGAGCAGCACCACCATCTCTGAACGGATATCAGGGATGAGGGCGACATAGTCGGGATCGGTACGTACGTCGGTGACGAAGAAAGACTGCCCGGTTCGGACGGCGCGTCCGATGAGGCCGGCCGTGACCGGCCAGGTAATCTGCGCGATCTTGGGAACTTCTTCAGGCGGATAACCATAGATGACCGTGATTCGGATGGCAGCAAGTTCTTCGTCCCAGATGCCGACATTACCCACCTTCGCACCCGTCATCGTGGCGGCCCGTTCCAGCAAGTGCTGCATCACTTGATCGAGATCGAGCGACGAGACCAGATCCAGGCTGATCTGCTGCAAGGTCGCAATTTGTTCGCCGCGGCGCGCCAGAGCTTGATCGGTGCGTGCATATAAACGGGCATTGGCGACTGCGACCGCCGCTTGATTGGCGAAGGCCGTCAGTTCTTCGATCTCATTGGGCGTGAAGGAATGCGGCTCGGCATAATAGGCCGCCAACGACCCGATCGGCTTGTCCTGCGCCCACAGCGGCACCTCGGCGACGGCCCGAAAGGTTTCAGTTTCCGCCGCCAGCTGGAAAGCCGGGATCTTCTCGTGGGTCTGGGTATCGTTGACAATGAGCGGTTGCCCGGTGGCGATGACCAGTGCGCGCTCGTCAAGGCCGATCGGAAGGCTCCTGGCCTGAGCCACAAAATCGGCGCTCAGATTGTGCGCTGCGGCCAGCATCGCCGTGCGACCGTCGTCGTCGGCCAGAAAGATCGCCGCTTTCTGGCAGCCCATGACGTGCGGCAGGGACGTGACGATGATGTTGAGCACTTCGTCGAGTTGCAGCGTGGAATTGATCGCCGTCAGCACCGAGTTCGTGATGAACAGATTGCTGGTCTGGTGGCGCAGCGACATGTACAACTGCGAGTTGCGGATGGCGGTGGCGGCTTGCGCGGCGATGGAGATCAAAATATCGCGGTGTGATTCATCGTAGCTGTTGGCCCGCTCGCGGCTCTGAACGGCCATGACGCCCAGCACATTTTCGCCAACCGCGATAGGTACTCCCAGCCACGAACGCACTTTGGGATCGGCGGCAGGCTGCCCAATCTGGCGGGCAAACTCCTGCACATCACCTTTGATCAGAAGCGGCTGGCGTGACAGGATAATGTACTCCGTGAAGCCTTCGCCGAACAGGCGGCTGCTATAGGTCACCCGCTCGCCGTTTTCATATGCGAGTGGAAAGTTGATCCGACGTTCGTTGTCATCATATAAGGCGATGTAGAAATTGCGGGCGTCCATGAGCTGCTGGGTTTGTTGATGAATCGCCAGCAAGACTTCCGGCAATTCCAGGCTATCGGCTACGGCCTGCCCGATAGCGGCCAGCGAGTGCAATTCGCGCACCCGGCGCTCCAGGCGCGTGCGCGCCCGGCTGAGGTTGTGTGCAATGGCGATGGACAACACCAACATGGCGCACGCCCCGGCAAAGATGGGCAGCGGCATATTTAGTGCGGCGACCGCCAAGGTAAACGACAAGAAGGTTGGCGCGGCCCCCAGGATGGTAATCTCCAGCCAGTGCTGGTTGATAAAAGGCGGAATGGGGATATTTTGCAGGTGCAAGAGCCAGGCGCCTATGCCGAAACTGACGACAAAGTAAGTGGCTTCTAATGCCAGTACCACCCATACGGTGTTTAACGTGAGTCCGGCCAACCACTCTGCCGCGACCGGCTGCAACAGTCTAGCTCCACCGATTGCGTAGTAGATCACACCCCCAACGAGCAATCCCAGCCCATCGACTGCCAGATTGTAAGCAAAGGAGGTGATGATGGTCGTGAATTCGCGCGACGCTTCAGTGCGGAGCCGGCGCCGTACATGATCGATGACTTCGCTGAGCGCCAAACTGCTTAGCAAAATGCTGATGGCCGCACCGGAGCCGAACTGCATGAATGCCGAGAGCACAAAGAAAGCGACGAAGTTGATCTGGATGCTGGCGATGGCGATATTGAGGTTCAGGGCCACCGTCAGGGCGATAAGCCAGATGAGGCAGAGCGTGAAGTCAGGTGGTGGAGCGGGAACGAACAGTGCTATCAGGAGGTTGCCGAAGACGGCGACCAGACCCAGGGCCAGGGCCGTGATTTCAGCGGGTTTAAGCGAGCGAAGCGCAGATCGCCGTTCGGACATGCTGTGTTACGCCGGTTCGTTCAAGTTCCAAGGATGTTGCAGATGTGGCAGCGGACCGTGGCGCAGCTAAAAAGCGCTACCCAAGTAATGCCCCATCAGTCTAGCACAAAAGGCAAGGCTCGACAATGGCCGGTGAACGGATTCTGGTGGAGCGCATGGTATAATTTTGCGCGCAAGTCAGGCAGGTGAACAGTGATGAAGTATCCAAGACAACGACGATGGCGCCGGATATGGTGCAGCTGGCTAATGGTGTGCCTCCTCCTCGGAGGGGCGATCGGTTGCAGTGGGCGTGTGATGACCGGGCCTACGCCCACGCCGGCTTCGCTAGCCGTCTCCTTGTCCACTCCCACCGTGTTGCCCACCCTCATTCCCCAGGTGTTGACGCCCGCGCCGACCCATACGCCCGCACCGACGGCCACGCCCGCCGTGCACATCATTCAGCCGGGCGATACCTTGTTGGGGATTGCGCTTCAGTACGATGTTACGTTGGAAGAGCTGTATCAAGTTAACGGCGTGCTGAAACCGGAGCTGCTGCTGATCGGCCAGGAGATCGTGATTCCGGTGCCAGGTTCGGTGGGCCGCCCGGCGGGTGATAATTCCCTCGCCGTCATTGCGCCGACCCAACCGCCGCTGCCCGTAAAAGTAGAGAACGCGGCACGTTATCAGACACCCGTCGGCAGCGTTTGGGTGTTGGGCGAAGTCTTCAACTCGACTGATCAACCGATCGAGAATGTGCAGGTACGGGTGGCGCTATTAAACGCCGCCGGCCAGGAGCTTGCCAGCGACACACCCTTCGTGGCGCTGGAGTCAATCCCGCCCGGCAGCCGTGCGCCGTTCGGCGTACTGTTCAACACACCGCCGAATGAGGTAATCGATTTTCAGGCTTACGTGGTGCGTGCTGATCAAGCCTACAACTACGGATCGCGTTATGGACAGCTGCAAGTCTCTGACTTGCAGACCCGGCAAGCAGGCTCGCAATATGGTGTGTCTGGCAAGGTGAGCAACACCGGCGCGGCCAATGTTTCCGGGGCACTGGTGGCGATCACGCTCTACGATGGTCAAGGGCGCGTGACCGGCTTCCGCCAGTTTGCGCTGCCTAACGATCAATTGGTGGTCGGCGGTACGACGACCTTCGATGTCTTGGTCTCGCCCGATCCGTCTGCCCCCACGGTGGCCAATTCATCGGTCGTGGCTCAGTCCCGTACAAGGTGAATTTCATGAACGCCGAGATCAATCGCCTGCCGCGCCACACCACGCCCGGCAAACAACGTGCGGCTAAAGTTGCTTTGCAGACCCTGCTCAGAGTTGTGGCGCGAGTCGATGCGCAGGATATGGGAAAACTGCCGGCCACCGGCGCATTCATCTTGGCGATGAACCACCTGAGCTCGTTCGATACGCTCAGCGGCATCGCGCTGGGACCCATCCGGCCGGCCACCGCCTTCGCGGCGATCGAACACCGTCACGATTTTCTCGCTGGTTGGATTCTCGATCAGCTGGGCGTGATCTGGGTGCGGCGCGGCGAAGCCGATCGCGACGCGATCAAGATCGCGCTGGAGGAGCTCAAGCACGGCACGGCTTTGGCTATGGCGATTGAGGGGACACGCAGTCGCACGGGTGGCTTGCAAACGGGCAAGACCGGACCGGCGTTTTTGGCGACGCGCGCCAGCGTCCCGATTATTCCGGCGGCCATTTGGGGGACGGAGCAGGTCATCACCAACCTCAAGCGCCTGCGGCGCAGCGAGGTGCACTTACACGTCGGCCAGCCCATCTGCCTTCCAGAAGGCCGTGCCAATCAAGCTCAGCTGGAAGAGTATACGGATCAGATCATGCTGACGATTGCGGCCATGCTGCCGCCGCAGTATCGTGGGGTGTATGCTGAGCGAGTGAAGGATGCGCCAAGCGGCCCGCCGCTACGCGGACACGGGCAAAGGATGAAGGATGAAGGATGAAGGTGATGACACAACTATCTGTGGCTCGAAAATATACTTGTCCGTGTTGTGGCTATCCAGAGCTTGAATCTCCAGCCTATTCGCTCGCATTGCAACCGCCGTTTCTACATGATATCTCGCCGCCCTATTGCCAATACCTGGGTGAGCCTTCATATGACGTGTGCCCCTGTTGTGGATTCGAATTCGGCTTTGATGATGAGCCCGATACGGCTTCTCCTCAAAGTTTTGAGGAATATCGAGGGGAATGGATTCGTGACGGATGCCAATGGTTCGATCTCTCGAAAAAGCCAGGCGAATGGAATCTGGAGATGCAACTAAGGGTAGCCAGAATTCTGGATTGATTTGAAAGGGTGGGAGAAACGCATGAAATCTGATGACGGGGCCGAACCTCAACGCTTTCTCTTGTGCCAACGCTGGCTATTGATTCTCGGCGCGATCATCAGCGTGTTTGGCGTGGCGCTGGCGCTTCTCTACTCGACGCCGTTGTTTGATATCTTCCGCACCCAGATCGATCCGGTCTTTTGGGCGGCAGGTGAATTGGCGGGCGGGACCACGCTGTTTCAGCAGTGGATCTACGGCGTGCTTGGCGCGACGATGGCGGGGTGGGGCGTCTGCATAGCCTTCCTCGCAGCCGTGCCCTTCAAACGCAGAGAAAAGTGGGCGTGGAATTGTCTGGCGCTGGCCGTGTCGCTGTGGTTCGTGATCGACACGTTCCTCTCGTGGCGCTTTGGCGCGCTGTTTAACGTGCTCTTCAACGTGTTGATCTTCCTCGCCGTGCTGGTGCCGCTGCTGTTAAGCCGAGGATTCTTTAGGAAATGAGGCATCATGTCGTTCAAGGTGCTTGTATTATCCGACAACTCAGATTTCTATGATGGGCTTCGGTGGGGCTTGGAGCAGTTCTGCGGGGAATGCAAATATGTACGTGATGTTGATAGAGCGCTTGGTATCTTACAATCCGAATTCATCGATATTGTGGCGTTGTATGGTGATATAGGTGAAGACTCGTGGAGAATACATGATGTCCTGTACTGCGCCGATCCGAAGGAACCCTTGCCAGGGATTATCGCGTTTCTTCCCAAAATCAATTTGGGCTCTCTGGAAAATGCCAGGCGTTTTTGGAACGGATACCATGTGCGAGGAATCGAAACTCTCTCTACGCCCCCATATGTCCCTGACGAATTGTTGGCAAGGATAAAGTATCTGCTCAAAAAAGCGGGCAAGTCATTCATGACTTCGGAAGAGCAGCCCTTGTGTCTCGAAAGAATGCGTGAAAAGCTGAGGCCGATGGGGAAATATACAGATGAAGATATCGAGACTCTCTACCATGAACGACTAGATCGTGTTAATGCTAGGGCGGCAGAAATGTTGTGGACTGTGACATTCACAAGGGATGAATTAGGCGTTACGTGTAATTGTTCTCCACGACAATCACGGCGTGTATTGTGGTCGGACTTGCGTGGCATTTATATTGACACTAACGATAAAGGGTTATTGGCTGAGGATGTCTTTCTTGTGCTGGCAGATGATATAGGTGAATGCCGTATTCCTTTGGCGACGCTGGAGTCCGCTGCGTTGCTGAGACAGTTGCAAACACTGCCAGGGTTTGACTATGATGCGGCGATTCAGTCTAAGACTTGTTCAGATAAACGCCGATTTGTGTGCTGGGAAAAACGATTGACTGAGAACTGCTCCCTGATTAACCGATCCCCGCTCACCCGCTCAACCGATCACTCAACTTCCCCCACTCCTCCAGCGTCAACGTCTCCGCCCGTCGCTTCGGATCGATTCCGACCTCGCTCAGCGCTTGCATAATCTGCTCGTGCTTCACCGGCAGTCCGGCCGCCAGCGAATTGTGCAGCTGCTTGCGCTTCTGCCCGAATCCGGCCTTCGCCACTTTGAAGAACCGCTCCACATCTTTGACACGCACACGCGGTTGATCGGGTAGATCGATGCGTACCACTGCCGAATCGACATCGGGTGCGGGATAGAACGCTTCCGCCGGAATCCGCTGGACGATGCGCGGGACACCGTAGAACTGCACACTCACGGCGAGCAGGTTCATATCATCGGGCTGCGCGATGATGCGTTGGGCGACTTCCGACTGGATGGTCAATACGATCGTGCGCGGCTTAACGTCGGCTTCCAGTAAGTGACGGATGATGGCTGAGGTAATGTAGTAGGGGATGTTGGCGACGACTTTGTAATTCTCATTGGGTGTCATTGCGAGCATCCCGCCCAGCGCGCCGCCGCTTCGCGGGTACGGCGTGAGCGGAGCCGCATCTTTTTGCGGCGCAGTCGAAGGGTGCGAAGCAATCTCATCGGATTGATTGGGAGATTGCTCCGTCGGCCTGTGGCCTCCTCGCAATGACGCTTCTGCCAGTAATTCAGCCGGATCGAGTTGGAGGATGTCACCTTCGACGATGGCGACGTTCGATCGGGCGGAGAGGACCGATCGGAGTGGGGGGATCAACGTGTGATCGATCTCAACGGCGATGACCTGCCGGGCAGCATCGGCCAGATACAGGGTAAGGCTCCCCAGGCCGGGTCCGATCTCCAGCACCACATCGTCCGGTGTAATCTCGGCCGCGCGCACGATGTTGCTCAGCGCGTGCTCGTCGACGAGAAAATTCTGCCCCAGGCTCTTCTTGGGGCGCAGATTGAACTGGCGCAGCAGCGGTTTGATATCCATGCTCTGTAGTGCAAGCGAAGCAGTGCGCAGCCTCCCGTGGGACTGCGTGGCACGGGTTGCCAACTTGCACAACTGCTAATTGCCGCGATCTTTGTACTGCGGCCAGTTGGGTAGTTCGTAATGGATGTTGGCCGGAACAGGCGTCAGCAAATACACATCCACCCACCACCACCAACCCTGCAAGTTATCATCATCGTAACCCAGATCCACCCATTTGCCGCGCACACCGCCGCCGGTGTCGGCGGCCAGGCCGGTGCCGTAACCGGCGACGTACAACTTGGTGCCCAGGCTGATCACGCTGGGATCGACCGCGACAATGCCCTTGCGCATGGGCAGCCCGGTAGCCGTCATGCCATACCATTTGGCCGTCTTGGGCGTGCCCGCGGTGGCCGCGCTGTACGAAGTGGCATAGGCGCGCACCTTGCGCCAGTACTCGACGGGGCCTTCCGGCGTATCCAGGGTGCGGATCACGATGTTGGTGCCGTAGCGATACTCTTTGTTGACCGGCGACTTCAAGATGACAAAGTCCGGATCGGTGTTGCGCGCCACTTCCTGTCCGTTTTCGTAGCGGATCACCGTGCGTTTTTGCTGGATGCCGTTTTCACCTTCGGTGACGGTGCTGGTGTCCAATTCCATGGCCGGATCGGGAATCTTCACGGTCTCGTAGGGAATAGCTTCCTGCTCGACCAGCACTTCTTCGCGCACCCGTACGATGCTCACGATGCTGTCCTGCTGGACCGGCGCATCAATGGCGGGTTGCGTGTAATCTTCGCCGACCAGTGCTACGCCCAGATCGTTCAGCACTTCGCCCACTTGATGGCGGAGGGTGCGCGTGCGAATGGTGCGTCCGTCTACATCAATGTTGATCGGCACGGACTGCTCCACCACGATCGTCAGACCCGGTTCGATCGGGGAGGCCAGCGAGGGCGTGATCCGATCGGCCAGATACAACTGCACCTTCGCTTCGTTCAACGCTTCGCCCACTGTCCGGGCAGGCGTCTGAATTTTCTGTGTGTCGCCCTGGCTCAACTGCAAAGTGATGGGTACGGCGCGCTGCACGGCAATCTGAACCGGCGTGCGATCGCTCGGGTCCCGGGGAATGGTATAGGAATTGTGCTGAGTCCGATCGACGATCTGCTCATTCACGATCACGCGATCGTATTCCCCCAGATCGATCCCGGCTTCCCTCAAGATCTGCGGCAGCACCGAGGCCTGACTGCGGAATTCCTGGACGTGTCCCTCGGCCTCGATGACGACCGGGCGGGCGTGCTGCACGATGATGGTGGATTGATCATCCGCCAGTTCCGCCCTAAGCGACGGCCCGACGATGTCATCCTCTTCGATCTTCACGCCGGCTTCGCGCAGGATGTTCTCGATGGAACGTTGATTGGTTTGCACCGTGCGGACCTGTCCGTCCACGACCACAGTCACGGGCACCAGTGTCGCATAATAGCCTGCCGCCATGACCCCCAGCAGAATGACCAAGCTGAACACCGACAAAAATCCGCGTGACAGCCAGCGCTGCAGCGGATGAACATCCTCTCTCGTTTGTTGTGACCACGATAGTTGGCCGGTACTCATAACGCTCCTGCCTCACGCCAAATCCAGCTACTTCACACTACCTCTTCCCTTTTTGATTGAGTCGATCAGGAAAGGGAAGAGGTAGGGAATGGGTGAGGATGGTCGTGCACCCCCTTTCGAACCGCGTCCCACGACTTACCAGAGACAGTTGGCTCGGCCCAAGCTACCCGACGACACCCAAAAGGGTCTTCTTATTGCTGCTGCCTTCCGGCCCTGACAAGGTTCGAAGTCTTTTGCCGCGTCGGACCCGGACGTCAACACTACTTGCCTATGGCAGGCTCAGGTAACTCGATCCTGGAGGAGGAATTCAACCCTGCTATAGCGGGTTTCAGGCGCAGTTCTGTTGAACCGCGAGGGCACCGCTAACTCCCCATCTAGCACGACCAGGCAAATGGTACAGGACGCAGAGTATCTTGTCAAATGATGCTCGTGCGCCGGGTTATGATCGATTGTGTGTTGGGCAAAGAGAACCTCCCGGAGATTAGACATCCTCCGGGAGGTTGAGGCGGAGAGGGCGAGATTTGAACTCGCGGTGCCTTTCGGCACACGCGCTCTCCAGGCGCGCGCGTTAGGCCGGACTACGCTACCTCTCCGTGCTGAGTACGCGGCCAATTATACCCGAACAATGAGCAATGACAAATCCCGCACACTCACTGCCAGCCACTCACTGCCAGCCACTCACTGCCAGCCGCCAGCCTCATCCCGGAAACAACGTCTCGTATAACTCCGGCGCATAGCGGTACACCAGCTCGTCGTCAATGGCGTTGATGCGCGCCATCTCCCCATATAGCTCGCCGCTGCGCCGCAGCGTGCGCTCCTGCGTTTCGGGATTCAGCTTCACCAGCCCAAAGCGTAGATTCCAACCCTCGGCCCACTCGAAGTTGTCGGTTAGCGTCCAATGGTAGTAACCCATCACCGGCACGTTTTCGTTGATGGCTTTCCAGACCTCGCGCAGGGTCTGAATCAAATAACTTGGACGGCGATCGTCGTCCAGATCGGGCAGGCCGTTTTCGGTGATGTAGATTGGTCGACCATAGCGCCCCAGCCGTTTGAGCAGGCGGAACAAGCCGCGCGGATAAATCTCGCCGTAGTTCAGGTCGCTCATTTCGGCGTTGGGATTGTGCGTGTTGCAGCCCAGGCACATCCCCTGCCAGCCGTGCCGCTGGAACCGGATGAGATCGCGGCTATAGTAATTCAGCCCGATGAAGTCCGCCGTATTCTTCAACTGGCGTATGCGCCGCGTTAGCCCGAACGGCCGATCAAGGTGGCCGTTCAGGATGGCGTTAAGCGGCACGCGATTGAACAACCGATCGCGGTTCCACGCGCAGAACTGATCGAGCGGCGATCCCGGTCGGGCTGGATCGAACAGCCGCATATGATGGGCCAATCCCACCCGCGCCTGTGGTTGCACGCGATGAATCGCATGATAAGCCGCTCCGTGCGCCAGCAGCATATGATCCGTGACGGTGAAGACCAGCTGCGGATCATTCTTGCCGGGCGGGAAGTCCGACGATGGCGTGGTAAACTCGACCATGGTGTCGGCGTCTTGCGACCAACCCAACACGGCGTAAACGTTCGGTTCATTGATCGTCACCCACAGGTCGCAGAGATCTTTCAACGCCTCAACCGCTTTG
>JAUQXC010000784.1 GCA_030834825.1 Thermoflexales bacterium | reverse complement strand
CCCACATACTTGTACTTGCCCACCCGGCTGAAGTCTGGAGCGGAGCCGTTGATCAAGCCGTAGAAAATGAACTCGATAAAGATCCAGGTGGGCATGCTGATGAGCACATAGCCCAGCGCAAAGGCCCACATCCGATGTGTTTGTACTTCGTTCACGATGGTTGCCGGTAGTCCGCGCGCGGTCACATAGCCCGAGGCGATCAACGCAAACAAGATCACCGTGAAGTGCAACGTCTGATCGGTCAGCAGGCGTACCAGACCGTACAGGCCGCTGCGCGGCATAAAGCGCCGGTTGAAGAGTACCCAGCTGACATCGATGACGATGTGCGTCAGTCCAATCAGCAGCGCCCACGGCCACCAGGCCGGATCAATCAATACCGCGAAGAGCACGGTCACCAGCAGTACGATGAAGCCGTGGCAAGCTGCGCCTTTAGCCGAAGCGCCTTTCCAGCGCGCTAGGGCATCCCATTGCAGCAGATAGTCGCCCGTTAGATGTGCCAACAACATAGCGATGATCATGGTTTACCTCGATTAAGAAACCGGGTTTCTGCGATTCGATTGGTTCTCCATCTGAATTGGAGAAACCCGGCTTCTGCGGTCTTATCTGCCTCTACTTTACTCGATTGTGCACGGCGTCGCTATGAAATGCATCACAGGTATAATGATGAAAGGATGCGCCATGCGGCCAATTCTGCTAGACTGCGCAGAGACATTGGCAGGGTTGAAGGATGCACCTAGTGGCCCGCCGCTTGCCGTACCCAGGCCCCACCGGGGCCTGGCGGCACGCATGCGCGGCGGACACGGGCAAGGCTGAATGCCGAACGCCGCTGGCTGATGACTGAATAATGAAGATTTTCAAGACAGATCACTTTGTGCTGCCGCTGCCGACGGGACATCGCTTCCCGATCGCAAAATATGTGTTACTGCGCCGGCGAGTGGAAGCGGCGGGGATCGTGAAGCCTGCTGATTTGATCACGGCTCCGGCGGCCAGCGATGAGGAAATCAAGCGGGCGCACACCCCCGAATATTTGCGCCGCGTCAAGCACGGCGAGTTGACCGAGAAGGAGCTGCGCCGCATCGGTTTTCCGTGGTCGCCGCAGATGGTGGAGCGTTCGCGTCGATCGAGTGGGGCGACGATCGCGGCAGCGCGGGCGGCGTTGAGCGCAGGGCTGGGGATCAACCTGGCGGGTGGCACGCATCACGCCTTCCCCGATCGCGGCGAGGGTTACTGTGTCTTCAATGATACCGCCATCGCCGCGCGGACCGTGCAGGCTGAGGGACGGGTGCAACGTGTCGTGATCGTCGACTGCGACGTGCATCAGGGTAACGGCACCGCGAAAATCTTTGAGAACGATCCGAGCGTATTCACATTTTCGATCCACGGCGCGAAGAACTTTCCGTTCCACAAAGAAACCAGCGATCTTGACGTGGCGCTGATCGACGATGCCGACGATGCAACTTATCTCGCCGCGCTGCGGGAAGCGCTGCCCGTCGCACTAGATCGCGCGCAGGCCGATCTGGCGATCTATCTCGCGGGTGCGGATCCCTACTTCGACGATTCCTTTGGGCGGATGAGGCTGACCAAGCCTGGACTGCTGGAACGCGATCGTTTTGTGTTGGAGAGCTGCCGTGCGTTGAATCTGCCGGTTGCGATCACGATGGCGGGTGGCTATGCCAAGCGCGTTGAGGATACAGCCGACATCCATTTTCAGACAGTGAAGTTGGCAGCAGAGATGATGGGCGTATAGCGCTAAAAAGAGATTCGGTCAAAGCACTTCTCTAGATTATCCTCAAGCAGAAGCCTTCACCCCCTCGCTTACAGACGTTTTGCAACCTTATCCGCTCGCGCTAGAATCTGCTCACACATTCACTGCGAGGTTACAGCATGTCCCGTTCACTTATCTGCCTGATCTTCTGTACGCTGGCCTTAGCTGCTTGCCAAACGCCGCAACCTTCTTCACCTGTCGCCACTTTTGTCACCTTCAAACAGTTCCGAGATGAAGCCTGGACCTACTGGCCGGCTGCGAGACCGCTAGCTATCTATGCCACTGCCCTTAAAGACGGCGTCTTGTGGGTCGGAACCTCCTCGGGCGTCTGGCGTGTCGATCCACGTACCTACGAGTATGTATCATATGCCCAGCTGGGCGAGATCACGCTCTTGTTACCTGTCGAAAATGGACGGTTGTGGGCAGCGGGAGAAAGTAGTCTCTTCTATTTTGATGGGCAACAGTGGAGCATGGCAAATCTGCAAACCGTCATGGAGGATTGGAATTCCTACCATCTATTAGGACTGGATCAGGGAGGGGATCTCTGGCTAGCGAAAGGGTCTGATGCCCGTCTCCGTTTTGCCGGGCACGCGTCACCTGCAAACGGTACGATGACGGCTGAACGGGTTGAACTGTTTCCCAACCCGGAGTCTGACCAGTGCGGAACCTGGGTCGCTTTAGCGACAAGGCGTTATTCATATGTTTCGGAAGCTGAATGTAAAAACTTGGCGCGGTTGAGACAACTGGGCGGGCCACGTGACAATTCTGCACTTGATCAAGACGGCAGTGCCTGGTGGTTTGAAGATCATACGCTCTATCACCTCAAGGACGACCAGCTGACCGAGCTGCCATGGCCGGCGTACTTCACGACCATTACGCCTGATGCTGTCGAGGGGGTCTGGCTTGGTACCGAGGAAGGTCTGGTACGGGCTGATAACCGAACCATGCAGCCTATCTCGTTAGGACTTGAAGACTATCAACTCCATAAGCGACCACGGAATCTGGCGGTTGACCTGGCGGGTAATGTTTGGGTTGTTACCGCCGATGGCGTGCAGAACTTGCTCCAAGGTCGTGACTCATGGGAAACCGTTACCGATTTTGGTCTGGATGAATACGGCAACACGCGGCCGTTTGGCACAATTGCCGCTGCTCACGAGGGCGGCATTTGGGCCACTCACGGTAAGGATCTGTGGCGGTTTGGTGGACCTTCGGTCATGCTTCCCGTTGAAGCCCCACTTGATGCGCGCTGTCGCCTTATTCGGCTTAACGTTGATCCCGCCGGCAATGTGTGGAGTCCCTCTCCCCGCTGCGGCATACTTCAGTACATTCCCACCACCAATCAATGGGTGCGACATGAGCCGGAAGCCGCGATCGATGAAGTCTTAAGCGATACCAATGGCACCGTTTACGCCCGTGGTCGATCAGGTCTGTATACTAGTGGGCCTGTCACTGGCAGCTTCGTGATTAGTTTTACTCATTGGTCTTTGCTGGCCGCGCATTCGGCGCGAGAACGGGATCTGGTGTTCGCGATGAATGCTCAGGAGGATGGATTTTGGGTAGCATCACTTGATACTGGGGAAATGCAGTTCTATCGGAAAGAGCCTAGGCACGCTCTCAAGATGCCCTTTCAGGTGCGAAACCTGCACCGGGTTCATGTGGATAAGGCAGGAAAAGTCTGGCTGGGTGGGACCAGCAAACTGGTCATGTTCAATGGTCAGACCTGGCAGCACATCGCCACACCTTCGCTGGGCATCATCCGAGATATCACCAGTGATTCTCTGGGCCGTATTCTGATCGCGGGCGATCAAGGTATCGCCATCTACGATCCGGCAATGGATAAACAATAGTGGTTCTTCCGGCTTCAGCGGGAATTGCTTCCGGTCCGCTCTGCGTGGTTACATCCGCCGTTTCAGCCACTGGATGTGACCATCCAGCGGGAGCCACGCGACAATAATCCCGTCCAACCCGGAAGAGCCATAATAGTTTGTGCCATGTTGGTTTGCCTCTGATTGGTCTGTCCTTGCTCGGCGGGCGACAAAACACGAATAACTGATAAAAACCAACTGCAATTTCGGTCTGAATCATTCCCGTTCAAACCGATTCTTGACTGAGTTCCTACCCTCCTTGTAAGTTTAGGCCGTACCTTCACGCGGGTGTTTCCGGTGTATCTGGTGCAACGGACATGTGACACGCACAGCCGGAAATTCAATCAGGAGGAACAACATCGTGAAACGCTTACAATCAATCGGTCTACTCGTGGTCGTGGTCGCTTTGCTCGGCTCGGTGTGGGGCGTGACCGCGCATGCGGCCAACGCGCTGAGCGTGCCGACGGGGGCGATCATCAACTCGGCAACCTTATGGGTTTACGCCTACCAGGCGGGCGGTGATACCGTGCGCGTCCACCGGGTTACAGCGCCTTGGGCTGAATATGGGGTGACCTGGAATAACTTCAACGCTAGCTATGATCCGGCCGTGGCGGGATCATTTGTCACGGACGCTCCAGGCTGGCGATCGGCAGATGTCACGCAGCTGGTCAAGGCTTGGGCAACCGGCCTCTCTCCAAACTATGGTTTCTTGCTGGAACAGGATCCCAATCCCTACAAGAGTACGGATTACGAAAGTAGCGAGGGTGCTACACCGGCCCGCTATCCCAAGTTGGAGATTTGCTACACGGTGCCCGGCGACCCAATGCAGTGTCTCAACATTCAGCGCCCCAGCGCTATGCCCGCCGGTGATGTGATGGATGTTTATATCACCGAGGCTTCACCGGATTACAATGGCGGCGCTGCGCCGTATCTATTTACCGGCCTGGTGGGCAGCTATTCCAAGCAAGCCTTGATACAGTTCAGTTTTGACTTCCAGCCGTCGTCGGGCTGCACCCTGACGCCGGGCTATTGGAAGACGCACTCCAAGTATGGACCCGCGTCGTATGACGCCACCTGGGGTCTGGTTCAACCGGCCGGAGAAGATTCTCCGTTCTTCCTGAGCGGGAAGACGTATTACCAGGCGCTGTGGACAGCACCGCAAGGTAATGCTTACTACATCCTGGCGCATGCATACATCGCCGCTTATTTGAACGGCCTCGACGGAGCAGATACCTCGGCGGTCACAGCTCAGCTGGCTCATGCGCTCTCACTGTTCCAGACGTATTCACCCACGGACACCTTGCCCAAGGCGGTGCGACAGGACTTTGTTAATACGGCCAGTGTGCTCGATCAGTATAACAACGGCTACATCGGACCCGGCCACTGCGCCGAGTAGCATTTAACCAGTTCGCGCTCGCTGCGAAAGTAAAAGCCCATCCCGATCATGCATCACGATCGGGATGGGCTTTCTTTAGCTTGCACGCAGTTCCGTTCTTCCGTCAGGTCTTTACTTTTGTGCCACTTTGATCTCGATCGTATACATCTGCTGATCCGGAGGAACATTGCAGGCCCCGATCGGTTGATCGGCAGGGCACTGTACGGCCGGGCCGGGCTGCCATTCTGCGCTGATGAACATCAAGCCCATGTCGCGCGCCAGGGCCGACGCCGTCCCGGTCGGGCCATCGGCCTGATACTCGGGCCGTTCTTCCCAACCGACCATGACATTCTTCAAATCTGTGACCACCTGGATGGGATTGGAAAAGTCGACCCCGGTGCCGGTGGCCGTTAAGATGCAGCCCCGGCCTGTTTCACCCATGAGCAGATCGGCAAAGGGGGCATCAGCTTCCAGTGTGAAGTCAACCCCCAGCGCCTGGACTGCCGATTCCTGGATGGTCTGACAAACTTCCAACGAGACCGGCTGGTAGACGTCTCCTTGGGCCGATGCGATTGTCGAGGTGGCGGCGGGTGGTTGAGTGGGCGCTGTCGTCGGTGTTGCTGCACGTGGCTGAGTCGAGCCGGGGGTGGCCGTCACGTTGGTCGGCCGTGCGCCTCCACACGCGGCGAGGAATGCCGCCAGCGGGATGGTAAATATCAGCAATCTGACTTTCCTGGTATTCATACGCTCCTTGCGTAATAAAGAAGGTGTTCTCCCCGAACGTGCTTCGCATTCGGGATGGGTTTTTTCAATAAGAATCGCGTTCTCTGCTATTCAGAAAGTATACAACATCACTATTCGGAAGATGTGCAACCCGTTCGGAAGGCGTCCTACCCAATCCCAAAGCCAGTACATCCCTTTCGGAGGAGGTGCGGGTCCATGCACAGCCAATTACCTGCTATTCAAAAGCCGGGATCTTCTTCATGAGTGTGACATGAGCGTGACGACAATATGCGTTGGGCAGGGGAAGAAATCAAGAAATGTGAGGTACTATTAGAAACTCATTTTCGTAATGCTTATTGTAATTGCGCTATAATTCTATCCAACATATTTGATGATAGGGTTAACCCATGAATACGCCTCATGCTATATCCGATAATCAAGATCAACCAATAGATGATAGCGATCAATTTGAGTTGATTTTTCTGGATACACCTGCTCGGTTAGCACGTGAAGTGTCCTTATTTGATGGCGGGCGCAACATCTATACCGTTGACGATCGAGACTATGAAACTATCATGGACGATCTGATCAATCGCCGATATAGTGCTAAACGCCGCATTGCTCCAGATACCGAACGGATCGTTGTGTTTTTCACAGCGGAACATATCATGAAGTCATTTGGCGCCAGCACAGGTCATATCGCGGCACGTGCTATGCCCGATGGAACATCACGGCTGAATATCAACATCGGGCATAACCCCGAAACGTTAGAGCGCTGGTCAGACTTGCGGACAGAATTGGAGCGATTGAGTTTGCTCACTCTGCCTACAGAAGCCAAAACCGATTTTGCCTGTCGTAAGAAAGTAATTGTACGCGATGCCGAAGCTAAGCGGGTCGCAAATGCACTGGCGACGGCCTGGCAAACCCGTTGGGTCAAACTGTTATCAGATACCGATATATTGGTTACGCGGCCGGCTACGCTGATTGAGCCACGCGGATCACTCACGCATTATGTGGTTCGTGTACGCGCCCATGTAGTGCGGCAAGATGGTAGTCAAACACTAGAAACAGATTTGTTTGATGTGCTTTGGTGCGTAGTGATTCAAGGCGGGCATAGCTGTAAGGTACAGATCGACTACATAGGCGAAGCTAATGACTGGCTGTTACACGCCATTGATGAACTAAATGAGATATTCCATACTGACACAGTCGGCACACGCCATAAAGGAAGCATTCACGAGCTATCAACCGATCGAGCTGCGTTGATTATTGGTGATGCCGTGCGCAACTTAGATCATGATCTGTTTAGTATCTTAATAAATGAAGAGCCAGGTGGTCGATGGGTCTGGTCTGTATACTATGGTACTGATGAACGCAAACCGCTAATTGGCGAAATTACAGCGGGTCCGAGTCGAGGGGTGGGATTTGCATCAGCGGCAATGGCACGGGCTTTGAAACGTGATCCCGAATTAATGAGCATGACGCCCCGTGAGCGTGACGAAATTGGACAATTTGGTCGATTGGTAACGCGCATCCTGGATATGGGGGCATTTGAGGCGGAAACCGTATTACCGGCCATAGATGCCCGCAAGCGTGCAGTTGATATTCCTGTCAACCAATCAGCTACTCCGTTTGAAATCAATCTGTTATTTAATGGTACACCATATCAGTTCTGGACAGTGGCCAATACACATCGGAGTGTGCTATTAAATGATATTGATTGGGCAACCGACTTCGATCTGCATCCTGAGCGACCTGATCAGAATATGGTACACGTCGAAGTGTGTTTTAGAGACAATGAGCGTGACATAGATACAATTGACGCAACTTTGCGTGGCGATGGTTATACATCTTTGAGAGGTTCTCTTTGGTATCAAGGCCATATCCCGCGTGGAAGCGTATACTGGCATTTCTAAAGGATGAAGGCTGGCTTATTCAGTTAGATGCTGAAGACGTAATACGAATCGGAAGATACTGCTACGACAAACTTGGATACAGTTATTAGCGAGACTAGCGGCGGTGTGAATGTTGATGCTAATAATGTCACCATTGGCAATGATATGGTTGGACGCGATAAGATCAGCAACATCACCACATTACAAATATCACCATGCTCCCTCATATGGAAGGCGCCAGATTACCTGAAAAGCAATACTTGATTGGTGCGCAACTCAGAATTGCGCGAGAAAATACCGGCCTTTCATCGACGAAATTCATTGAGCTGATTGATTTTGATAGTGAACAGCAATATCGAGACATGGAGGCTAATGAAGTCGAATGTCCCGAATCTGTTATTAACAAAATCTATGAAGCGACGGGAATACTCCCCGACTGGCTAAAAGATCCGACTGCGAAAAAATACGAAGTTGAGTCAGCTCATCAGTGGCTTAAATCTCCCCGGAATACCGCCAGCCGCATTTCGCAGCAAGCCAAAGATTATATCTACGTCACGATAGCTGTATCTATTCCAGCTAAAGATCGCTTTTTTTGGCGCGGCAAGAACCTTTGGGCAAAGATGACCAACGATTATCTGCATGTTGGGGTCTGTGTGCCGATCGCAGAATATCGTTACCAACTCTTTGATACCGGGCTTCCTGCTGATTTTGGAAATGAACACGACCGCGACAAATATGCGTCGTCGTTTTTCTTGTTCCTGCAAGAACTGTTTGATAGATTCGACATCTGTTGCCAAGGTATTATCTTGTCGGATTTCAAGGCTGACAAAGACTTGTATGATGGCAAAGTTTATCCACGACAAGTGCTTTCTGGTCCAAAAGTTTTCGAACGAATCAACTGGGTTCAAGCCATGCTAGAGCCGGCTAATTGTCGAGATAAATCGTATCTTGTGAAAAATTGTGGCGGCTGGATAGAGGATATGCGGAAGGCGTTCCTTGAAGTGAGTAAGGTTGACCGTTAAATATCTTCAGCTAATCTGAACTTTTGCAAATTCAGGCTAAAGCCAAATGAGGCGTAATCCATTCGGTTTGACAATGATCAAGGGTGGCACGGTCGATGGCCCATGTGATCGTCTTGCGTAAGGTCTCGCGCAGCACCGTGCGACAATCTTCTCCGTCCACAGTCAGCCCGTCGATCTGAGCGATGACAAAGTGCTCTGTAGGGCGCGGCTGCTGGCGTTGAATTTGGAGACGATTGTCGGTTTAACTTCACTCTCCCCCTAACTCCTCTCGTCATTCTCTCAAAACTGACCCCGCGTAGGCCAATCGTCGGTCAATCAGTGTCAAGATGACGCGCAGCCGCGGCCAAGTTCGATTACACTTCATAACGTTGAGAAAGATGTCCTCCTAATCCCATCTTCCGGTTTTTGGCAGCACTTCCGTCTAAATGAATAGATTGGAACACAGCGATACCGCCGAACTCATTACGCGCAGCAGCAGCGGCGATCCCGGCGCGATCGAGTCGCTGGTGCACGCCTACACCTTCTGTTCCTCAGCTAGAAGATAGGGTTCGAACCCGGATAAGGACACAAACATGCCCAAGAAAATTTTGAATAATGCTCTAGGATTGGTCGGACTGGTGGTGTTCACGGCCGTCCTCATCGCGTTTTTCTCAGCGCAGACACAATCGGCGGTCACCGACTCGGCCACCGTGACACTCCTGAGCGGGTTAATGCCGTCAGCGTCGCGATCGGCGCAGACCATACTGCTGTCGGCGAATGCCACATTCACATCGACTGCGCACATCGCTCAGGGCGACTATGAAATGCAGCGTTTAACGACGTCGGGTGACGTCTATCAGCCGGCCGTCTCACTCGATGGCCGGCAGGTACTCTATGCCAGCGTCCGTGAGGGCAATTGGGATCTCTACCTGATCGATCTTACGAATCTCGTTGAAGCGAAACGGCTTGCCGGCGATTCCTACAACCAGCTCGATCTCGCGACTATCGCTAAAACTCAGCGGCTTACCAACGATTCCTACAACGATATGTCTCCGGTCTGGGCGCCGCCTAGAACCGATGGGACCTGGATTGCCTATCAACGCTATGCTTCAACGGCGACCGGAGCGGAAGCGGTCGAATGGGTGGAGTCGGAACTGTCCTATGGCGATTGGGACCGACGAGTCGTGGCGCGCGGGGTGCAGCGGTTGGAAAATGGACTGCCCGCCTGGTCGCCTTCCGGCGATCGACTGGCCTTTACTGATGGCTCAGAACTCGTTGTCGCCAGCGTCAACGAACGGCGTGAACTCCGGCGCTTTGACCTGGTGAAAAGGCAGCCATATAGTCAACCGGTGTGGTTTGACAACGATCGCATCCTGTTTATCAGCCAGGGTGTGCTGCAAGTAGGCGATGTCGCCACAGGCGTCAGCCAGCCAGTCCCTGGTCCCTCTAGTTTTGTGTCGCAAGTGATGGTCAGGAACTCTACCATCGTGTACATCCAGGAAGCCGGCGCGTCGGCCCAAGCGATCGCCCAGAACCTTGATGGCACTAACGCCTCAACCATGGTCACCATACCGCTTGACGCGGGCGCTCAACCTGGCCTGGTCAAAAGTGCGGCTCTGGCGCCCCATGGACAAGCGATTGCATTCCGGACCGATCTGGGACTGTATGTCACCTATGTCTCCACGGAACAGCCGTTTACCTTCAAAATCCCGGCGGATGTTCTCGCGACTGATCGCAGGGAGATCTCGTGGTTGCCCGACAATTCTGGTTTTGTCTGCGTCGCCGCACCGGATGGCCAGCCCGACTTGTATCTGGTTCAACCTGTTCCAGCGTCACTCAGGTCAGGAGCTACGGGCGCGTTTGAGCTGGGCGGCCATGTGGATAACTTTCGCCATCCCGATTTGATGCAGCAGGCCGGCATGAGCTGGCTCAAAGTACAGACCTCTATCGACAGCAATGGGGTAGGCATCGTCAATATGGCACATCGTGCAGGCTTCAAAGTGTTGCTGGGCGTGCTGGGCGACAAGAGTCGTATCACTGATCCGGTTTACCAGGACCAGTATGCACAAGCGGTAGCCGCGCTGGCCGCTGCTGGCGCTGATGCGATCGAGGTCTGGAACGAACCCAACCTCGAACGCGAATGGCCCGTCGGTCAAATCAACGGCGCCGCTTACACGCAGCTGTTGGCGAAAGCCTACAATGCGATCAAAACAGCCAGTCCAGGTACGTTGGTGATCAGTGCCGGGTTGGCGCCCACAGGCCTCTTTGCGGACGGTTGCCAGTCAGGTGGTTGCAACGATGAAGTGTTCTTGCAGCAAATGGTTGCTGCTGGCGCGGCCAACTATCTGGACTGTGTGGGGACACACTACAACGCTGGTGCGACGGCGCCGACTGCCTCTGCGGGTCATCCCGCGAACAATGATCACCATTCCTGGTACTTCCAGCCAACATTGAATCTATACTATGATGCGTTTGGCGGCGCGCGCCCAGTGTGCTTCACAGAGTTTGGCTATCTCACCGCTGAAGGTTTCCCGACGCTGGCGTCCACTGCGCCAACTTTTGCCTGGGCAGAGAAGGTCACACTGGCTCAACAAGCGCAGTGGTTGGCCGAAGCCGTCGCCCTGTCCATTGAGAGCAACACAGTGCGGTTAATGATTATCTGGAATGTCGACTTCATCAACTATGGCAGTGATCCAATGGGGGGTTACGCCATCATTCGACCCAATGATAGCTGTCCGGCGTGCGATTCGCTGGGCAGTGTGATGCGACCACGTTAACAACTCGTTTGAGTTGTTGTCGTGGTCCCGCCCTATCCCTGGCGCTTTTGGGGTCGTGCAGCGTCGAGTATACGACGGCCACCACATCAATCTCTGTTTCCGGTTTTGCACATCACTTCCGTCTAATGAATAGATTGGAACACAGCGATACCGCTGAACTCATTACGCGCAGCTGCAGCGGCGATCCAGATGCGATCGAGTCGCTGGTGCACACCTACACCTCGACGGTCTATCGCCTGGCGGTGTCCATGCTGGATGATGTTGCCGAGGCCGAGGAAGCTACGCAGGACACTCTGCTGCTGGTGATCAAGCGCCTGCCTTCTTATCGCGGTGAGGCGAGTTTTAGCACCTGGTTGTACACCATCACGCTTAATGTCTGCCGCGACCGATTGCGCAAGCGCCGTACCCGCGAACGATTGACTCAAGTTCTGCAAGTTCTTTTTCATGTGAAGGCCGAAACGCACGAACAGATCGAGCAGCAGGTGATGGAGCGTGAAGCCGATGCGGCGGTGTGGCAGGCGATCAAGACCTTGCCGGATAAAGAGCGTGAAGTAGTGGTGCTGCGTTATTACCATCAATTGCGGCAGGAGTCTATCGCACAGATGTTGGGCGTCAGCGATCGCACAGTGCGCACGCGCTTGAGCGCAGCCCATGCCGCTTTGCGAGCCGCATTGCAGGGAAAGGGCGATTGGACATGACGGCATTGACACACGATCAAGCCCGTCAATTCCTGGAGATGGGCCGTGAGCAGTTGAGCGGGGGAGAACGAACCGCACTCGATCAGCACTTGGCGGTCTGCGCACCGTGCCGCTCGTATGGGGCCGAACTCACGGCCTTGCAGGCGGCGGTGGGTCGCGTCATGCGGAACCATTGGAGGGACGCTCGACCTGATCCTCGATTGGAAGATAAGGTTCAAGCCCAAGTAAGGACACAGACAATGCCCAAGAACATTTTGAACAATGCCCTGGGGTTGGCCGGACTGGTGGTGTTCACGGTCGTCCTCATCGCGTTTTTCTCGGCACAGACGCAACCCACGGCGATCAAGTCGCCCGTCGCGACACCGTCAGTGCTTCCCGCCTTGAACGACACTCCCACCCCGGTTGTGTCTCTAACGGAAGTGCCGAGCTGGGTGACCGAGCTGCGGTTGACGACGACACCGGGTGGCGCTTATCAGCCGGATGTCTCACGTGATGGCCGGCATGTGCTCTACACCAGCATGCGCGACGGTAACTGGGATCTCTACCTGCTTGATCTTGCGACGCTCACCGAGACGCGGCTCACCGACGATCCCCGCACCGATATCGCGCCGACGTGGTCGCCAGATGGAACTCGCATTGCCTATCAACGCTATGCTTCTACGGCGACCGGTCCGGGGTTGGTCGAGCGGGTGGTGATGGAAGCGGACGGTTCAAACCCCCAAGTCGTGACGAGTGGGGCCCCGTGGCTGGATCATGAACCACCGGCGTGGTCACCGGATGGAACCCGGTTGGCCTTTACCACTGGTTCGGAGTTGGTCATCGTCAGTGTCAACGAGCAGCGTGAACTCCGGCGTTTTGGCTTGGTGAAAAAGCAGATCTACAGTCCACCGGTGTGGTTTGACAACGATCAAATTCTCTTTATCAGTCAGGGCATTTTGCGGGTGGGCCATGTCGCTACCGGGAGCGACGAGCCAGTTACCGGCCCGACTGGCCTAGTGGCTCAAGTGGTGGTGCGGCACCCGACCATCGTGTATATCCAAGAAGATGGCACCTCGGCCAAAGTGATTCGCCAAAACCTTGATGGGACTAACGCCTTGGTCATGGACACTTTTTATAATGTTGGTGCAGTCGCTCAGGCTGGTTTGGTTGAAGGCGCGGCCCTGTCGCCCAATGGGCAAGAGTTCGCTGTCAAGGCTGATCTAGGTTTGTTTGTCGGTAGCATGTGCACTGATCTACCTGAGGGTCAAACTTGTGCTATAGGCTACATGCAGGCAGATATGCCATTGACAGATCTCCAGAGGATCTCGTGGTTGCCCGATGGTTCCGGCTTCGTCTATGTCGCCGGAAGAGACAGCCAGCCCGAATTGTATCTGTTCTTGGGCAATCTTCCCACGGGAATGGCGGACATTGTGTCGTACTGGCCAGAGGGAACACCAGATCCCTCAAAGCCGACGCCAGCCCCTACACTGATGCCGACGCCAACTCCACCCACCGATGAAGTCTATTATGAAATGCAGCGTTTGACGACGTCGGGTGATACTTATCAGCCAGCCGTGTCACCTGATGGTCGGCAAGTACTCTATACCAGTCCCCGTGCCGGCAATTGGGACATCTACCTGATCAATCTCGCGAATCTCGTTGAGGCGAAACGGCTCATTGGCAAATCCTACGACCAACTCGATCTCGCAACCGTTGCTAAAACTCAGCGGCTTACCGCCGATTCCTACAACGATATGTCTCCGGCCTGGTCGCCAGACGGGACTCAGATTGCCTATCAACGTTATCCTGCGGCGGCGACCGGCGCGGAGCCTGTCGACTGGATGATCATGGCAGCAAACGGTTCAAACCCCCAGGTTGTGGCGCGCGGGGTACAACGGCTGGAGAATGAACTGCCCACCTGGTCGCCTTCCGGCGATCGGCTGGCCTTCACCGATGGTACCCAGCTCGTCGTCGTCAGCGTCAACGAACGGCGTGAACTCCGGCGCTTTGACCCAGCAAAAGGACAGCTCTCTGGTCAACCAGTGTGGTTTGACAACGATCGCATTCTGTTTATCAGTGAGGGCGTGTTGCAGGTGGGCAATGTCGCCACAGGCGCCAGCCAGCTAGTTCCCGGTCCCTCTGGGTTTGTATCTCAAGTGATGGTCAGGAACTTCGCCATCGGGTATATTCAGCAAGATGGGACGGCCGTCCAATTGAGGGCCCAGAACCTTGAGGGGACTATCGGCTTAAACATGCTCACCATACCGGTTGACACAGCAGCTCAGGCTAGCTTGATTGACAATGTGGCTCTGGCGCCTCACGGACGCTCCATCGTTGTCCAAACTAATCTGGGTTTATTTGTCAACAGGATCTCTGACGAATGGACAGGTGCCTTCAGATTTCCAACGGCCAAATTCCCGCCGAATCCGTCATGGAAGAATCTCCAAAGGATCTCGTGGTTGCCTGCTTATTTCGATTACATCGGTTTCGTCGGTTTCATCTGCGTCGCCGCACCGGACGGCCAGCCCGATTTATATCTGGTTGATCCTATATCGGCGATCGAAGGTGCACCGTACTGGCCTGGAGAAGTCCCACCTCATTCAAACTCGGCGGAGTCGACGCCCACGCCTACTCTGCCGCCGGTCCCGCAGACGGAGACACCTGTGCCGCCGACAATTCCCAATTGAGAATTGCTGCTATCAAGCCTGGTTGTATTCTAAAGCCGGCTGAAATTTTTCAGGAGAATGATTCCCATGAATTTCAAGCTGCTCATCAGTAGCATCCTGTTGCTGAGTGTGTTGGGCGCGTGCAGTCTCACCAGGTCGATCGCGCTTGTCAGTAACACACCTGATGCGCCCACTGTCGCTGACGTTCCTCTCACGATGACGCCGGCAGCGTCGGCAACAGAGACACCGCTTCCGCCGGCGACTACGGCCTCGCCGTCTCCCACTCTTGTCGCGCAGATCGCGTCGGCAGCAGTCGCTTCTCTTAAGCCGATCACCGATAATGTCCCGCAACTGTTCTTCCTGACCGGTGACCGGCTGATGAAGGTGAACGCCGACGGTAGTGGCAAAACATTGCTGACCAAGAACCTGCCTGCCAAGACTACCTATCTCCGCGCCGCTCTTTCACCCCAGGGCGATCTGCTGGCGTTCCGCGCGGGTGGTATCCCCTCTTATTGGGGCACCAATTGGGATTATTACCAACCGCCGCTGCTGAATCTCTTTGATGTGCAGGCTGGGACCGTCATCTCGACAGTGCCCATTTTTTCGACAGAGCTGGAGCAACGCTTGAGAGTAAATGATCCAATAATGTACGAGGCAGTCTATGCTGCCGAACAGGCCGCCGTCGCCATTGGAGAAGATTTCGCTTGGTCGCCTGATGGGCGCTATCTGGCGTTTGTCGCCGCCATCGACGGCCCATCATCGGATGTGTACAGCTACGATCGGGAAACAGGACAAATCTTGCGGTTGACTGATGGACCACACCAGGCCGCCCATCTGCTGTGGTCGCCAGACAGCCAATGGATCGTGCATGAAGAGGTTGAAGTGTTTGGCGGTATCGATACAGATAGTGGCGCACAGGCCGTCTGGGCCGCCGCACCGGATGGTAGTGACAATCGTAAACTGTATGAGGTCGAAGATGATCGGACGACAAAGCTGATCGACTGGCTATCGCCGGATACGCTGCTTATGAGGGCCAGCTCGCTTAATCGACTCCACTTACGGCTGGTTGACCTGACCACGGGCGAGAGCCAACTCATCACACCGACCACTGAAATTACACAAATTGGCTATGATCGTGTCTATCGCTGGGATTCTGACGCCAAGCGCTTGTGGACGAGCAGCGCCGGCGTCGTCATCAGTCTGGCGTTAGATGGAACAGTGAAGCGCTATCTGGATGAAAGGGAGTTGCCGTTTGAATCACCCAATGGGGCCTGGTTGCTATTTGAGTGTGGCATGGGCGGTGAAATAGGCCCAAAGCCTGGGCTACGTCTGTACACCCACGATGGTCAATTGATACGAGAGATCGCGTCGGATTTGACTATCCGTGCGACATGGTCGCCTGATTCCAGCGGTGTGTTCTATGGGTTAGGTAGCACGATCTACTACGTATCGATCCCTGACGGGCAACCACAGGTGATTGAAGAAACCCGTGACAGCCCTTGGGAAATTCTGGGTTGGGTTCAACCGTGAGGGCGGTTGCAATCTCTCCCCTTCAATCCATCACAAAGCAGCCTCACCTCGATTGCACCTCACGATCGGGGTGGGGCCTTCTTCAAAACGAAGAACTGCGGTACTTGCCCCTTCGCTCCGTGCGTGGACTTCTCGCGCTTGCTGATGTAAGTCTCCCGTCAGCGGATAAACTTCGTTGTCCCGTTCGGCATCGAGCTTGGCCCAAATCCCCTACTGCTTGATACTCGCTACTTCCACCATTCCTTGGGTGATTTCCTTGCCGTCGGTGTCCATCAAGTGCTGGATGACGCCTTCACCTGATGGATTGCGACTCACCAATAGCCGCTGGATGGCTTGATTCCCATACGTGCTCGACTACGCTCCGCTCGGGATGCGATTCGACGGGGAAGGGTGTGGCCCCCTCCCAACCCTCCCCCTGTCGAGCGTCGTTGGCTCGACAGGG
>JAUQXC010000783.1 GCA_030834825.1 Thermoflexales bacterium | reverse complement strand
AGATGGATAAAGTCAGACTATGTTATCGAGTTCTTTGTCTTTGTAGCTTCAATACTGGGTTTCGCGGGCGGGTTATATCTCTTACAGACGCCACTTAGTTTAGGACTTTTCTCAATAGTCTTTGCAGATCTGGCAGTGTATAACGGTTTGTTGACAGCGACGACCGGCATCTGCCGCGTGCCTTACTCACGAAGGCCGTATCGCTATGTGTACGAGAATCATCTCCGTCGAGTGGGCTGGGGCCAAGTTGGCTTTGGACTTATAACCATTGCTGTAGCCAGCGGATTGGCTCTATCCAGAGGACCGTTGTAAATTTGCGAGTAGCATGGGATGAGCATAAAGGTTTTTAGAAGCACACACTAGCCCAGGAGTTGACGCCATCTCAAAAAGGCTCGTCAGACAAGATGGTGCGGCCCAACATGACGTCATTTCTAAAGACAGTCGCTCGGGTCGGTGGGCGACGCTCCAAAAGGTCAAACCAGCAATATATAGTAAGGAGAGAACCGTGAGCAATATAATAAGAGGTGATGTTAACGATGAAGAGGCGCAGTCTGGGTATGTTGAGGCAGGTGATTTTGTCTTCCTAGCTTATTGCGTGGGAAATGTTGGAAAATCAGTCGAAGAGCAGATCAATGGCGCTTTGGACCACATGGAAAAAAGGCTGGCTAAAGTAGATCTCAAGTTGAGCGATGTAGTAAAACTAGACATTCTTTTGAGAGATGCGTGGAATATTCCAATCATGGAAAAAGTGTTCAAGGAAAGATTTGGGGGAGTATATCCTGCACGTAAAACCATCTCGACAGATTTCGCTCATGTTGGAGGCCCGAATGGGCTACATGTGCAGATAGATGGAGTTGCATATAGAGGGAAGAAAGATTAGAAATACGTGCCGCCCAGCTGACAAAGTTGAGCACTAATTTCGATCATTGTCGACCGGGTTGGTGGCGGCGGCTGATGACGCAAAGCGCCTATCATTCGCCTTGCGTGCCGTCAGGCCGTTAGGCGCTTCATGCCACATGCCAGTTTCGAAAAAGTATCAGTGAATTTGACTTATTGTATTGCCAAGCTGCCTCTGATACGCTTATGAAGCTGATTGACTTGCTCTGTTACTTACGTGAAGATTTGTTGGAAGCAAGGCGTCAGAATAATTCGGCACGCTGTGTAGAATTGCTGACGACCTTTGGGGTGCTGCGTGAAGTATCCTACTGCAGCAAAGCCGACCGTGTTATTGCAGTTCTCGTGGCGCTAGAAGACTCTTCGCGAGACTCAGTCCACGGAGAATACTGGAAGAGCACGATACCTTCAGCTGAGGAGATAGCCGAAGCTTGTGGGCAATAATCGGCACATGCCGTTAGAGCCTTAGGTTGGGTGGCGTGCGATCGATCTGCGGCTGGGGAACAGGGCGTGTGTGGCGGTCGATCATGTTCCTGCAACAATGGGTCGTGGCTAACCCGGCATCCAGCCGGATGAAAGCGGTCTAACGAATAGACATCGGATACATGCGGTGCACGAAGTCCCCATCTTTGGGGGAGTATTCCTGTAAACGGATGCGCGCTCGGCTGATGCTTGGTAGATTCGGGTTGAGGTTTGCAGCAAAGCACTTGTTTCGCAGGCAGCGCCTAACATAGCAGGCACCCGACGGGTGGGAGTCGCCGCGTTTTCAAGCAGTTTTCTGGGCTTGAAGTTGGTTCCGTCAAAGTGGCGTTGTCTCGTCCCGCCCACCAGCGGGTACCGCTTACCGTTAGCCCGTTCTTCAAAAGAGTAAGGGCTTTTTGGTGAGGGACCACAATGACAACAAGCATTGAACTAGCGCAAGTTATAGACGGCTATTGGGCGAAACGCTTTGGCTGTGATCGCCAGGATTTTGTTCACGCAGGTACCCTGGTGATCCATGAAAAAGAACTTGCTGAAACCGGCAAAGTTTACCTCTATCACATCGACAAAATGAGCATTGTACGGATCGCTCCTTCCCTGGCGAAGCAAGCCAGGCTGCCCGATGGTTACAATCGGGAGTTTGGCGCTCTTGACGTGAACACGTTTCAGGTAGTGGTCCCGGCTTCGGTGGAGAGTACTCTCCTGGACTACTACCTAGACCCGAAGGATTTTGAGTGTTTTACGGCTGGAGTTCCGTTCACAACCCGTCAAATGGATGCGGAAAACGACCGAGCCGGCCTACTGCCTTTACTTGAGGCATGTACAGAAGCTGATTTGGATGCAGCGGAGGTCAGTCTTGAAGAGCCAGACCCCGTTATCTTTGGGGTATTTGAGGGAGCTCAATTGGTGGCCTATGCGGGTCATCGGTATTGGGATGAAGCCATTGCGGATATAGGAGTCTTGATCCATCCAAGTTACCGCGGTCGCGGGCTTGGAAAAGCTGTCGTTTCTGCTTTGTGTGAATGGAGTATGCGGAATGACCTCGTTCCGATGTATCGAGTATATAGCAGCCATATTCATTCCCACAGGATCCCAGAGTCGTTAGGATTCAAAGAATGGGTGGTTATAGAAACATTGAAGGTGGCACAAGAAGAGCGCACCGGTTAACACAGCGTGAAGTGGACTGTGGGGATGCGGACGCGATCGAGGCGAGCCACTCCAACGCCGCCCTGATGTGCTCGGCGAAAAGCATCACGCCAGGCGCAGATTGGGCAACACTGATCACGGCCCACACCCGTGAGCCAGTTAGCAGCGCCGGTTCGTCACACTCAAGGGAGGAGCGCCCTGCTGAGGTTCGCTCCTCCCTCAAGACGTTAGCGTCGTACTTCGAAAATCAGGTTGAAAGGGGTCTCGGCCGCGCGCCGGAAGTGGGTGAACCCCGCCTTGCGGGCCACCTCGGCCAGGCGCGCCTCTCCCGCCTGCGCGCCGAGAACGTAAGGCCCGCCCTCCGCGAGGGCGTGCGCACAGCAAAGCCAGGTCGAACCGGTGTAGTAGATCTGCCCAACCAACGAGAGATTGTCCTCGACACGGTCGTGGGCGAACGGCTCGACCAACATCACCGTGCCGCCGGGAGCAAGCGCTTCGCCGGCGTGCTTGAGCGCGGCAACGGGATCGCCCATGTCGTGCAGGCAGTCGAAGAAACAGATCAGCCCGTATTGTTTGTCTGGGTACTCTACGGCCGGGGCCACCTCGAAGGTCGCCCGTTGAGCGACACCCGCCTCGGCCGCGTTGCGTTCCGCCTCCGCGATCGAGGTCGTGTGCGTATCAAAGCCATAAAAGCGCGACTGCGGGAAGGCCTCGGCCATCAACACGGTCGAGTGGCCAAAGCCGCAGCCCACATCGGCCACAGTAATCCCGGCTTCGAGTTGCTCCACAACGCCGTCGAGTGCAGGCAGCCAGGCTGGCACCAGGTTACTCCGATAGCCGTTACGGTAGAAGGCCGCCGTACCACAGTGGAGCCGTCCATCGTGATCACCCCAGGCCACGCCCTTGCCGGTGCGAAACACCTCGATAGTCTTGTGCTCGTCGGACCACATCGCGGCCGGAACGCTCCAGGCATGGGGGATGTACACCGGGCTGTTTTCGTCAGCCAGCACCATGGCGTGTTCGGGCGAAAGCTCGTAGGTGTCGCTCACGGCGTGATAGCGGATGTAACCGCTCGCGGCCTGCGCGTTCAACCACTCACGCACATAGCGCTCGGCGCAGCCGGCGCGGAACGCGAGCTCCCCAGAGCTAATCGGGCCTGCGCCTGCCAGCGCTTTATACAGACCGAGCTTACTGCCTAGACTGACCATCGCGCCGCCGTAGGCGGCGGCCAGATCGCTCATGGCGCGCATAGCAAACGATTCGAGCTTTGCTTGATCAATTGTCGGTGTTTCCATAGTCTTTGCCTCCTTGGCATGATTTCATAGGGTTTCAAAATGCGTGTATAGTATGACACAAGGATTGATGCGATACGAGAGCCGGAATCGCCAAAATCGGTTCATATGTGCCAGAGCCGCCACGCTCTACGGTTTACCGGCTCATGACGTCGCCCATGGGGGAACCTTCGGAAGGATCGCACACTATGGTCAGACAATCTGCCGGGACCGGATCAGATCAGCGTCACGTTAGCCTCGTTGCGTTGCCTGACGCCGGAATCTCCACGCTGAGTGGCATCTTTGACGTGATGAATGAATTTACGTTCAGGGGTATGCCCGGTGCAAAAGCAGGCGCACAGGCGCCGTTTCACATCGAGATCGTGGGCGAGACGGCTGGCCCCCTTAAACTGGCAAGCGGCATCCCGATCACCGTGCAACGTGCTATTACTGAAATTGAGGCGACCGATATCGTCATCGTCCCATCCGTGTGGCTGCGACACGAACGCTGGGAGAAGGGGCGTTATCCTGATCTGGTCGCCTGGCTCCACAGGATGTACGACCGTGGCGCGGTGCTCTGCTCGGCCTGCTCGGGGATCTTTCTCTTGGCCGAAACGGGACTCTTCGATGGCAAGGACGCCACCGTGCATTATAACTACGCCCGTGCATTCGCGGCCACCTATCCGGCGGTTCCGATCCATCCGGAACGTGTGCTCATCATCTCGGGCTTGCGGGAGGAGCTGGTAAGTTCGGGGGCATCAATGGCTTGGCACGACCTGGCACTCTACCTCATCGCGCGATATGCTGGCGCAACCACCGCGCAGGTGGTCGCGCGTTCCTTTGCGCTACAATGGCACCAGGATGGCCTGGCCCCGTACATCGTGTTCGAAGGCAAGCGCGACCATGGTGATGCCGACATTCTCAGTGCGCAGCAATGGTTGGACAAACACTTCGCGATCGCCAACCCTGTGGAGGAAATGATCAAGCGCTCGCAACTTGCCGAGCGCACCTTCAAGCGACGCTTTACCAACGCAACCGGCCTGACCCCAATCGCCTATGTCCAGCGCCTGCGAATCGAAGATGCGAAGCGCCGACTCGAGCGGACGGGCGTGTCCATTGATGAGATCAGCTGGCAGGTTGGCTACGAGGACCCGGCCTTCTTTCGGCGTCTATTCAAGCGCACGACCAAGCTGGCGCCGGGCGCATATCGCAAGCACTTTCGGATCCCTAATTTTGCTCGCCTGTAGCAATCAGGTCAGCGGCTCGCTTGCAAGCGACGAGGCCTTCGCGCTGCGCCTGAAACGGCACATCCATCGCAATGACCGTGAGGGATTACTCTCTCACCCTCGCATACCGATTCGCAAAATACAACAGCGGCTGCTTGCCCTCTGCCCCAAAGCCCGCCGCTTCCACCCGTCCGATGAAGATTGTGTGATCGCCGCCTTCGTAGGTGGATTCCACGCGGCAGTCATACCACGCCAGCGAATCGGCCAGGATCGGCGAGCCGGTGCTGGTCGTGTGATAGGGCACACCGTCAAAACGCGCGTTCACGATCGGCGCGCGGGCGGCAAAACGTTCCGAGAGAAACTCCTGGTCATCGCTCAGAATGCTCACCGCGAAAACGCCGCTCGCGGCCATCCACTCGCGGGACTCGGATTCGTTCGCCAGCGAGATCATGATCAGTGGCGGATCCAGCGAGATCGACGCAAAGGCGCTCACCGTGATGCCGCGCAGCTTGCCTGCCTGCACGGTGGTCACCACGCTCACGCCACTGGCAAATAAGCCGCGCATCTGCCGCAAGGTTTGATCATTGATCGGCTCGCTGTTGATTTTCATGCTCGTGCCCTTGCTCAAAATACTCTCCCCGAGGTTTCGTGAAGCGCCTCCGGGAGAGTCATCGACTCTACTCGCGCACTTCCACTGCAACCGGAACCTTCCCCGCCTTTTCAAAGTTCAACGTCAACTGTACTTTGTCCCCGGCCTTCAATTCGCGCGTCAGGCCGATCAACATCACGTGCAGGCCGCCGGGCTTCAATTCGGTCTTGCCGCGGGCAGGCACCGGAATGTTGGGCACGGGCGACATCGCCAGCATGCCGCCGGACTCCTTGGTTTCGTGCAGTTCAATTGTCTGGGCGATATCGCCTTCCACAGACAGCAACTTGTCTTCCGCCGCGCCGTTGTTTTGCAGCACCATGTACGCTGCACCGGCCCGGTCCATCATCGGCGAGGGGCGCGCCCAGGCCTCGCTCACTGTGACACCGTTGGTCGTTCCACTCGAACCGCCGCACGCGGCCAACACCAGCGCCGCCAGCATGACCACCACCATGCTCACTTGTTTCATTTAGCCTCCGGGTTTTGCATGAAGTATTGGAGATCGGCTGCGATCTCTTCGGCCTTGATGCCAAACGGAAAAGTCATCCGCCAGTTGAACTGCGGATCGATCAGATACACTTCGGCGGTGTGCGCCATGCTGTACCCATCCGCCGAGCCGGTTTCTTTCTTTTCGTACTTCACCTGGTAGAGCTGGGCGGCCGCCGCGATCTCTTCCGGCGTGCCGCTCAGCCCTTTGAATTTTTGATCGAAGAGCTTGTCGAAGTGGCCGACGTAGCGCCGCATGCTGTCCGGCGTATCACGCTCCGGATCGATCGTGACGAAGACGACCTGCACCCGATCGCCGTTCGGGTCGACGATCTGCTTTACATCGCGCAGATAGGAGAGCGTCAGCGGGCAGACATCTGGACAATGCGTGTAGCCGTAAGCGAGCAGGATCCACTGGCCCCGTAGATCGCTGAGTTGGAAGGGTCGTCCGGTTTCATCGATCAGCGTGAAATCGGGCGCCGGGCCGATCGGGTTGGGGGCCACCCCGGAAAAGTTATGCGTGCACGCCGCCAGCCACCCGATCAACATCCAGCCGATCAACCAACGCAGTTTCATCTTCACCCTCAACGTATCGTCGCAGGCGTAAACGTATGCTTCAACACCAGCCGCGCCGATCCGGTCAACCCGGCGGGCTGTACGCGGAACATCACATCGTAATCTTCAGCGCCGGTGCTCTGATAGGTATTGATGCCGCCGCACTGACTCAAGAAAATCTCTATCTGGTCAACCGCCGACTTGGGTTCGATGGTGATAGCGCCATACGCTTCCAACGGCGACCTGGCTTCGTTTCGAATACGATACGTGACCTTGATCATTTCACCGGGCCGGGCCAACACTGTGCGCGGGAGCGTCTCGATCGTGAACGGCACGCCATCGGCCAGACCCACGATCTCCACGCGCACCGGCGCGAGATAGCGATAGGCCACCAACCCGCTCACGGCGATCAACACCACGCCGATTGCCAATCCGATCCACAACCCTGTGCGCTTCATTTGTGTCTCATCCCTGTGCTCTATATTTACTATACCACGTTCGTTCAAGCACTCACAAACAACCGGGCGCAGCAGACCCACGGCCTGCTGCGCCCAAAACCTCCCCTCTCCTGAATTGCAGAAAGGCTCCACCGGGAGGCTTCGCACGGATTGGGGGTAAGGTCTAATGTGCCGCCGAGCCGCCGCGCGCCAACCCAGCGGGTGCCTGTTCCTCACGTCCCGGCGTTATCTTGGCCCGTGCGATAAACCACAGCGCACCCAGCATGCCCCCCCACACCGCAAACGTCACCGTCGCCCCGCCCACTTGAAAGAGCACACCGCCGATCAACGGCGCCAGGGCATTCGCGCCACTGAGCAACGCCGAACTGATCCCCAACGTACCGCCGACCTCGCCCGGTTCACTACGTTTCGTGATCAAGCTGTTGATTGTCGGCTGCAGCACACCGCCGCCGATCGCTGCTGGAATCATGGCGATCAGGATCCAGATCAATCCCAGCCAGCCGGTATGCGCGTCGTCAGGCAGCCCCACCGGCACTTCGCCCATCGCGCTGGGATTGGTATGGCCCGCAACACTGGCGCCGCGCTGGGTCAGTTCGGCCTGCATCGCGGCCTTGGAATACCACGGAGCCGGCTGCTGTGGCGTAAATGCCATGAGCAGCAAGCCAATCGCCAGCAGCGCCAGCCCCGCAAAGATCACGCGGCGATCGCCATACTGGCGGCTCCATTTGCCCACGTAGCCGCCCTGCACTGCCACCACAATGATGCCGACAAACACAAAGATGATGGCATTTCCGGAAGCATTCAAGCCTAAACGGCTCAGCGTGAAGAGCGACAGCAATTGCTCAAAACCGCCAAACGCGATTTGCTGAAAGAAGATCAGCAGCAGCAAAACGCCCACCGCCGGATGCTGCACCGCCTTGAACATCGTACGCAGCGAGAAGGTTGCCTTGCCTGCAGCGGTGCCACGCTTCTCCGGTCCATGCGTTTCCTGCAGCCAGAAGTACGTCAACCCGATCGAAATCAGCGAGAACCCTGCCGCCACAAAGGCCGGTGCGCGATAGTCGTTTTGAGTCAGCGCCAATGCACCAAAGGCAATCACCGGCCCGATCACAAAGCCCAGTCCAAAAGCCGCCCCTAGCAAACCTAAGCCCTGTGTGCGATTGCGCTCGTGGGTACTGTCGGTGATCACGGCCTGCGCCGTCGAAATATTGGCGCCTGACAGGCCATCCAGTGCGCGCGCTAGAAACAGGATCGGCAGCGATTGCGCCAGTCCCAACAAGATGAACCCGATGAATGTTCCCACCTGGCTGATCAACAAGATCGGCTTGCGGCCATACCGATCGGATAAGCGGCCCAACACCGGCGCGCCGATGAACTGCATGAACGGATACGTCGCGCCCAGCAATCCGATCATGAAGGGCGACGCCCCAAAGGTCGTCGCATACAGCGGCATCAAGGGGATGATGATCGTCAGACCCAGCAGGTCGATCAGCACGATCACAAAGATCGGCATGACCCTCTTGAAGTCGAGCTTGTCTTCAGGGTTCACCTGCGCGGCCTCGGTTCGTTGTCGCAACATGATATTTGCCTTGCCCTGGTGCCGGCTAAGACCAACCGCCAACCCGTGCCACACCCAAAACAATCAGCCCGATCGACACCCCCACGCCGATCAAGCGTGTGCGTGCGGCGATTTGAGGATCAGTGGCCCGCCTGGCACGGATGGCCAAGAAATGTGCCACAGCGACGGCCACAAGGTTGGTGCCGGCATGTTCGATCCACACCGGCAGAATCTGCCCGCCGCCGATCACGCGCCCCCCGATCAAGATCAGGCCCACCAGCACATTCAAATCCAGCAGGCCGGTGTAGGCCGACATCAAACCGCGATCCATGTTATGGGGCCGCGCTTTTCCAAGCAGGCACAGCCCGTAACGCGCCACGGCGACCACGGCGACGATCACCACCAACCACCGCACCAGATTGTGCACCCCTACGATGAAGTCCATTTCTATTTCTCCTCAAACAAAGATTGAGCAGAGTTACTGGCTCTGCTTGGCTTTCCTTTTGAACCTGGCGATGACCTGATCCAGCCAGGCTAATTCCGTTTCCAGATGCAGCACTTGATGATCGACCAGCAGTTGTAGTGAACCGGCGTGCGGCGGCACCTGCCGCGTCGCTTCCAAGCGCGCGGCCAACGCCGCGCGCCGGTTGGACAGCAGCGGCAGTACGTCCTGTGCCTCCAGATCATCCGCGTAGGCCAACCCCACATCGCCTGGAAACTTCGCTTCGATGAAACTCGCCAGGTTCTCACGCAACAGCTGCTGGTATTGCGCTTCACCTTTGGCCGTCAGACGATACACCCGGCGCAGCGGGCGATTGCCCTCCCGCGTGGCGCGCATGGTGATCCAGCCTTGCTTTGCCATCTTCGCGAGCAGGAAATAGGCCGTGGGTTTCTTGATATCCGTGCAGGTCGCCATCTCGCGCTCGATGAACTCATTCAACCGATAGCCGTGCGCCTGTTCACGTCGCAAAAAACCGAGCAACAGCAGTTCACGTTCCATCCGGTGCTCCAATTAGTCAGGATTGACTAATTAAGAGTGTATCCAACGGCGCGCGGTCTGTCAAGAGCAAAATTGCCGGTGGCAAGCAGAAACCGGGTTTCTCCCGTTCAAATGGACTCGAACGGCCAGCCTGGAGAAACCCGGTTTCTAAATGAAAACCTCCCGGAGGGTTGAACCCTCCGGGAGGTTGCGTGTCACATGCGGTGCCGTTTTTCAAGTTCGGCTTTCACCTGGTCGGGCGTCACGCCCCGCCAGGCAAGCAGCACCCACAAGTGATACAGCAAATCGGCGGTCTCCTCCACCACCCGCTGATCCGGTTGTCCTTTCACGGCGATGATCACCTCGATCGCTTCCTCGCCCACCTTTTTAACAATCTCGTCTTCACCAGCTTCAAACAACGAATTGGTGTATGACCCCGGTTTAGGGTTCCGTTTACGATCGATGATCGTTGCATAGAGTTCAGCCAAAATGTCGGTCACGACTTGATCTCCGTAAATAACGAGTAACCAGTAATGGGCAAGATTAAATTACTCGTTACTCATCACTCGTTAGGCTTCGATAGAAGCAACTCTGCTCTCCCGTATGACACGCCGGCCCGGCCGGATCGACCTTCAACAAGATCGTATCCGCATCACAATCGACGTACACTTCGCGCACGCGCTGCACGTTGCCTGATGTCGCGCCTTTGTGCCACAATTCCTGCCGGCTGCGCGACCAGAAGTGCGCCTCACTCGTTTTGAGCGTCAACCCCAGGGCCTCTGCGTTCATGTACGCCAGCATCAATACCGCGCCCGTCTGCACATCCTGCACGATGGCGGGTACCAGTCCACGCGCGTCCCATTTAACTTCCATCGTCTGTCCTTCTTTGGACACGGCTGGCACGGATCAAACTGATTTCCAAGGAATAATCAACAGAAATCCGTGAGCGTTCGTGTTATCCATGTCCAAGTTGTTGTACTGGCCGCACGGGAACGCCATGAACAGCGAGATACTCTTTCACCTCGGCGATCGTCAGCTCCTGGTAGTGAAACAGTGAAGCCGCCAGCGCCGCTTCTGCCTTGCCGCTCGTCACCGCTTCCAAAAAATGCTCCAACCGCCCTGCTCCACCGGAAGCAATGACCGGAATATTCACCGCCTCCGCCACGGTCCGTGTCAATTCCAGATCGAAGCCGTGCTTGGTACCGTCGGCATCCATGCTGGTCAACAGGATCTCGCCCGCGCCGCGCTGTTCGACCTCACGCGCCCACTCGATGGCATCCAGCCCCGTCGGTGTGCGGCCGCCCGCAACATACACTTCCCAGACGGGCAGTTGACGGCTGGCAGTTGGCAGTTGGCGCTTCGCGTCGATGGCGACAACAATGGCCTGCGAACCAGCGAGTTCTGCGCCCTGCGCGATCAATTCGGGATGGCGCACCGCCGCTGAGTTCAGGCTGACTTTATCAGCGCCGGCGCGCAACAACGTGCGGATATCGTCGAGCGTGCGCAGCCCACCGCCGATCGTAAAGGGGATGAAGACTTCATCGGCCACGCGGCGCGCCAGGTCTGCGACGGTCTGGCGCGCGTCAGAAGTTGCGGTGATATCGAGAAAGACCAGCTCATCCGCTCCCGCCTGATCGTAAATGCGCGCCTGCGCGACCGGATCGCCGGCATCGCGCAGGTTGACGAAGTTCACGCCCTTGACGACGCGACCCGCTTTGATGTCTAAACAAGGGATAATGCGCTTGGCCAGCATAGATTCGCTCACACCGCCGCATTGGGGGCAAAGTCGGCCAGGAATTGATCGGGGAAGCGCGCCGGCTGACCGGTCTTCAGATCGACCCACACGCCCAGCGAATTCACCTGCACGAGTAATGCGCCGTCACTCACGCGCGTGATCGAATAGTAGCGCATGGCCGAAGCGTGCTTCACAGCATACACATACGAGGCCACTTCGATCTCGTCGTCAAACAACGCCGGTTGCACATACTGAATCCGGTGTTTACGGATCAAGATCGCGCGACCCTCGTCCAGCATGCGCTGCATCGGCCACTTGAAATGCTTGAGCAATTGAAAGCCGCAATCTTCCACATATGACAGGTACACGGCGTTGTTAACGTGCTGCGCCTGATCGATGTCCTGCCACATCACCCGCCGCCGCATCTTGAAGACTTCTGCCGGTGGCGCGGGCGGCTTGGGGAATGCCTCGCGCGTCTGGGTGATGACCGCTTCACCGTCTGGCGCAAAAGCGCGAATCATTTCCGGCGGCACGTTGACCGGCCGTTGGGTGGCCTGATCGAGGTACACCCAATCGGTCAGCCCTTGCGCGATGATTTCGTTACACCCGAGCAGGCGGAATTCATACCGCCGGCGTGATCGCACGCGGCGGAAATCGGCTACCCACGTCTTGATCTCAAATTGATCATCATACCTTAACGGCTTGAAGTATTCGATCTCCGTTTCGCGCACCAGCCAGTACTGGCCCAGCTCATCGTAGCGCTTGACATCGTAACCGACCGCCGCCGATGCGTTGAACGCGGCCTCCTGCATGTAACGCAGATAATTCGCATTGTTGACGTGTCCGTACGCATCACATTCTACGTAGCGCACACGAAAAGTTGTGGTATTCGTCAATGGCATGCAGATCCCTCACGTTTAGAGCAGTTTCCAGGTTGATTTACGGTGTTTCTTGCTCCCGGCGGATGGTCCACATCCGCCGTTTGAGCCGCTGGATGTCGCCATCCAGCGGGAGCGAAGTCGTAAACCAAAGTAGAATTCGCTCTAATTCCGCCAAGCATCCTGAGCGGAATGGAGTCGCAGGGCGCGGTTCAAACGAACGCCCACATCCTTCGACTCCCGCTTCGCCTTCGCTCAGCGTTCGCTCAGAAGGTTGAACAACTGCCGCAGATCGATCGCGCCTGTGTACAACGCCCGACCGATGATCACGCCTTCAACCCCGGGTTGATTCTTCAAGCGCAGCACGTCCTCGCTCGAACGACAGCCCCCCGACGCAATCACTTGCAGACCGGTCTCACGGGCCAGCTCGCTGGACGCTTCTCCGTTCACCCCCGATAGATCACCGTCACGCCCGATGTCGGTGTGCACGACGAGATTGACGCCAACCGATCGAAACTGCCGCCCGAGTGTGATTATATCGATCCCGCCGTCACTCTGCCAGCCGCGCGTCTTCACGCGCCCCTGTTGCGCGTCGAGGCCCACCACCACCCGATCGGATCCAAAGCGTGCGACGGCTTCGTGCAGCACAGCGGGCTGTTCGATCGCCAGTGTGCCGATCACGACGCGCGCCGCGCCGCGTGACAACGCTGCTTCAATATCCGCGATCGAGCGTAGACCGCCGCCGAACTGAATCTTCGGCCCCACCGCCGTCAGCGATTGTAACAAAGATCGGTTGAACGCGGCGGCACCCGCGTCGTCGCCAAACGCCCCGTCAAGGTTGACCACGTGAATCCACGAGGCGCCCGCTTCGGCCCAGCGCCGCGCCGTCTCGATCGGATCGTCACTGTACGTCGTCTGCTGACTGGGATCGCCGTACTTCAGGCGCACCACTTGGCCGTGGCGCAAATCGATGGCCGGATAAATGTTCATAGACTCAAGAAATTCCTCAGCAATTTCAGCCCCACCGCCTGGCTCTTCTCCGGGTGAAATTGTAAGCCGCAGATCTTGCCACTCCCCACCACTGAAGCGAACGGACCGCCATACTCCGTCGTGGCAAGCACGAGATCAGGCTGATCGGGATAGACGGCATACGAGTGTACAAAGTAGGCATATGAACCAGAAGCCAGATCACGCACCAACGGATGATCACGCACCACGTCGAGTTGATTCCAGCCCATGTGCGGGACCTTCAGATCACGAATCACCGATGTGGGGCCACCGAGGCGCGTAACACGACCTGGCATCAGCCCCAGTCCTGGCGTCTCGCCCATCTCGTCGCTTGAATCGAAAAGCAGCTGCAGCCCGAGGCAAATGCCGACGAGGGGCTTGCCGTCACGCGTCGCTTGCTTGATCGGATCGATGAGGCCGCGCTCGCGTAAGCCCTGCATTCCTGCTGGAAAGGCGCCCACGCCGGGCAAGATCAAACGATCGGCCTGAGCTAACCGATCGGGCGTATCGACCAGCGTCACTTCTGTCTCGAGATGCTCGAACGCCTTCTGCACGGAGCGCAGATTGCTGATGCCATAGTCGATGAGGGCAATCATGGTCACTCCGTTAATGTTCCTTTAGTCGATGGCACGCTACCCGAACGGCGCGGATCGATCCGCGTCGCCGCATCCAGGGCGCGGCCCAAGGCTTTGAACAAGGCTTCGGCCTGATGGTGATCGTCACGGCCATATTCGACGCGAGCGTGAAGGTTGATCTTCGCCTGGAAGGCGAATGACTCCAGAAAGTGCGGTATCAACGTCGTGGGCAGCAACCCGATCGTCGGAGTGTGCCACGCGGCTTGAATCATCGCGTAAGACCGCCCGCTCAGATCGACGGCGACGAAAGCCAGCGCCTCATCCATCGGGACGTACGCACTCCCCATGCGCACGAGGCCCTTGCGATCGGCCAGCGCCCGATCGAACGCCTGCCCGAACACGAGGCCCACATCCTCCACGGTATGATGCGGATCGATTTCCAGATCGCCTGTGGCTTTCACGTCGAGATCGAACAGGCCGTGCACCGCGATGTGTCGCAGCATATGATCGAGAAAGCCGACGCCGGTAGCGATGTCGGCTTTACCCGAACCGTCGAGATTAAGCGAAAGCGTGATGTCGGTCTCGCTGGTTTGGCGTTGAATCGCGGCGGTTCGCACTTGGCGGCTGGCGGCTGGCGAAGATTTACTCATCGGTGCGAAACCTCCCTATGGGACTTTTCACTTGCCACTTTCTTCAGTGTTTCGACCAATATATCCGTATGCTCCGGCTTTCCCACGCTGATGCGAATACAGTCACGCAGGCCGGGCTTGTCGAAGTAGCGGACCAGAATACCGTGTTGTTCCAGCGCGAGTTTGAGCGCGCGCGCGTCACGCTTGATGACACGGCATAGGATGAAATTGGAATGCGACGGATAAGGCCGCAGGAACCCGATCTGGCTCAACGCTTCACTCAAGCGGTGACGCTCGGCGATGAGTTTGCCTAGGTTGTCTTGTAGGGTCGCGATGTCTTCCAAAGAAGCAATGGCCGCTAACGTGGCTGCGATGTTGACATTATACGGCTGTTTGATCTTCCACAACTGCGGCAGCAGCCATTCCGGGAATGCCCCGTAACCCACCCGCA
>JAUQXC010000071.1 GCA_030834825.1 Thermoflexales bacterium | reverse complement strand
TGACGTGTTTTCCAACATTGGCGAGCCGATGCCCTGGTGGAAACTTGGCAATCTACAAACAGATGGCGTCGATCAAGTCATGCAGCGTTTTGAAAACGACGAGGTCTGGGGATTACACGGAAACTTTCGCGTGCCGGTCTCACAGCTCGCACAGGCCTACGGTCGCCCGGCCAGCAGGCTTCTCTACGCCCGTGATGATTTAGTATTGCGGTGGTTGCGGGAATGGGGTGAAGACCAGTGGCGCAACAGAAATACACCGCTAGAGTGTTCAGACGCCTCATAAGCAAAAGGAGAGCGTGATCATTCGCCACGCTCTCGGCCTCATCACTTTTCATGCACTACTTAAATACCACTTCTTCCCTTCCCGTCAGGCGATCCTCGATGCGCTGCACCACGACATCCAGGTCCTCAGTGCGATGCACGAAGTCCAGGTTGTCGCTACGGATGGTCAGCACCGGGCAGATGTTGAAATCGGCCAGCCATTCGTCGTAGTAGCGATCGAGCAGGCGCAGATAATCGGGAGTGATGCCGCTCTCCATCGCACGCCCCCGCCGCGTGATGCGATCGATCAGCACCTCGACCGGCGCACGGAGATAGATCAACAAGGCGGGCGCGGGCAATGACTCCACCACCAGGTTGTACAATCTCAGGTATGACATATAATCGCGCTCGCGCACGTTGCCCATTTCGTGCAGCGCGCGGGCGAAGATGTGCATGTCTTCGTAGATCGAACGATCGATGATGGCGCTGCGCGGATCGAGCGCCAACTGCCGGTGCTGCGCAGCGCGGTGGCCCAGAAAAAAGATTTGCAGGTGAAACGCCCACGCGCGCATATCGGCGTAGAAGTCAGACAGATACGGATTGTCGACCACAGATTCATAATCGGCCGACCAGTTCAAGCGCGCGGCCAGGCGTTCGGTCAAACTGGTTTTGCCCACGCCAATGTTGCCGGCCACCAAGACTAGATGTTTTGCCATCGTTATCTCCTATTGAACCTCCGGAGGTTGAATGCAAAAAGGATTGTACATGAACTCATCGAATAATCAACCACGCCGTGATTCGCGCGCGCAGGCCGTGCTGTGGGACCTGGACGGCACGCTCATCGACTCCATGCCATATCATTTGGAGGCCTGGAATGAGACGCTGTCGCCGCTGGGTTATCATTTCAGTCTCGAGAGTTTCAAGCCCACCATCGGCCTGCGCAACGGGGAAATCATCCGCGATCATCTCAAGCTCGATCGATCGCCGGCCGAGATCGAACAGGTGCTGCTGAACAAAGAAGAACGTTATCGCACGATCGTGCGCGAACGCGGTCTGCCTTTGCTGGCGGGCGTGCAGGCGTGGCTCACCTGGTTGAAAGCCCACCACTGGCGACAGGCCATCGTCACGTCGGCGCCGCGCAACAACGTCGCGGCCATTCAGCAGGCCACCGACCTGGACGGCTTCATGGACACGATCATCTGCGCGGAAGACGTGGAACGCGGCAAGCCCTATCCTGATGCTTTCCTGCTCGCCGCCGAGCGCTTGAGGGTGCAACCCGCTCGCTGCATCGTCTTCGAAGATGCCGCGCTTGGACTGGAAGGGGCGCGCCGCGCCGGCATGCGCACCATTGGCGTGCTGACCACACACGAAATGTTAGATGCCGATGTCGTAGTCAAGTCATTAGCCGACCTGACACCTGAGGCATTAGAACGGATCATGAGCCGTTAACCTGACGTAGCCCAAAGGCATAGCAGCCCTCTGCCGTCTGGTACAGGGTGAATGAGTAACCAGCAGCGAGTAACTCAGCGTAGAATTTTTTTGAAAGAACGCCGTACCACCTTGTGGTCGCCTGGGGAGGCTGATGAACGTTATTTCAATTCACTAGGAGGCTCACTATGATCGCTCATCGTTTACGTGGTCCGTCGGCTGTCTTCCTCGCCTTGTTCGCCCTCACCGGAATCTGGCTGCTGTCTGGATTGGCCGGCGAAGCAAGTCCTGTCTTCGCCAACCCGGGCACACTCCACGTTGCAGCCACCGGCGTGGACAATAATCTTTGTTCATCCAGCCAACCCTGTCGCACCCTGCAACATGCCGTCGATCTGGCCCTCAGCGGCGACACCATCAAAGTCGCCGCCGGTCAGTATACGGGCGTCAGCTCACGTTCTAATCCGTATGAAGGTGGAACGGTCACGCAAGTCGTCTACATCAGCAAAACGGTAGTCATTCGCGGCGGATATACTTCCTCCTTCAGCGAACCACCCGACCCGGTTGCCAATGCCACCATCTTCAATGCACAGCAACAGGGCCGTGTGTTTCACATCTTTGGCGACATCGCTCCCACGCTGGAAGGAGTGCGCATCACCGATGGCCAGGCACTGACAGGAACTTATTACGGCGGCGGCGTCTACATTCGCCTGGCTCAGGCGCACATCAGCCAGTGCTGGATTTACAACAATGCCGCTCAATTTGGCGGCGGTGGTATATGGCTGGAGAGCAGCCCGTCGATCGTGAGCAACAGCACCATCTACGCTAACACGGCCAACGATGGCGGTGGTGTCTATTTCAATCAGAGCGATAATGCCCAGCTAGTTGGAAGCACTGTCTTCACCAACACAGCCGATCATTATGGGGGTGGAGTGTACCTGTCGTACAGCGCCAGCCGGATAGACGCCAACACCATCATCTCCAACTCGGCAGTGGAAAGCGGTGGCGGACTGTTTGCGAATAACAGTGCCGCACAAGTCAACCACAACAAAATTGCCGCGAACTATGCCGATTACAGCGGCGGCGGACTGTACCTGTCGCAAAGCACTGCGCGCGTCAACAGCAATGTGATCGTATCCAATGCAGCCGCACAAGACGGCGGCGGCGTTTATCTTTACTTTAGCGCCGGAGATAGTTTGACAAGCAATACCATTGCGGGCAATATCGTCGGGCGTGAAGGTGGCGGCGGATTTATCGGCGGGGGAGTTGCGACTCTCAACGGAAATGCCATTCTAGCGAATCAGGCTGACTATGGTGGCGGATTCAGTATGTGGGACAGCTCAACCTCTTTTAACGGCAACCAGGTATTGTCGAACACAGCCACCCATGACGGTGGCGCGTTTTACCTGACCAGCGGCAATATCGTGACGATGACCAATATGATCATTGCCGACAACCAGATCACCAACGGCCAGGGCAGCGGCCTGTACATTGCAGGCTCGGTGGCCACTCTGCTGCACACGACGCTGGCGCGCAACACCGGCAGCAGTGGTCGCGGCCTCTATCTCACCGAGGGGGGCCTTCCGGCTGTGTACACCACCGTCACACTGACGAACTCCATCATCGTGAATCAGGCGGTGGGCGTCTTTGTAGATAGTGGCAGCACGGCCCGCCTGGAAAGCACGTTGTGGAACAGCAATGGTGTAGATACCGGCGGCGCGGGGATGATCAATCTCGCGAACAACTATACCGGCAACCCACTCTTTGCCGTCGATGGCTATCACATTCTGACGGGATCAGCCGCCATCGATAAAGGCGTGAACACCGGCCTGAACGTCGATATCGATCCGGAACCGCGTCCCTATCTCGCGCCCGATCTGGGCGCCGATGAATACTGGCCGCCCGACGCGCTGCACAAAGTCTATCTGCCGGTGGCGCTCAAGATACCGTAACGATCGACCTCCCGCTAACTTCTGCCCACCACGTCAGGACTCTCTTCATGCCTGGCGTGGTGCGCTTTATGGATGTGAGTTGGTCAGGTCGATACCCAGCAGCACTCGGCCGCCGTACCACAACACGGCAGCAACTTCACGCACCTCACGCCACAGGCGCTCCCCCAACTCCATCGACCCCACAGTAGCTTGTGCCGGGCTGGGATACACTTCAACCCCTGCCCGTTGAAAGATCCAGGTCGCGCGGAATAGATGAAAGCCGTCGGAAACCAGCAGGACCGATCGCCAACCTCGGGCGCGCAGCAGCTCGATCGAATAGGCCGCATTCTCCTCCGTGCTGTGCGATCGATCTTCGTACACCATCACTTTCGGCGGCACGCCCAACTCGATCAAACGATCACAGGCGGCCTGCGCTTCTGCCGGTGGATGGTCGCCCACGCCACCACTGCACAAGACGTGGTCCGCCAGACCCTGTTGATACAACGCGGCCGCATGCTGCACTCTGCGCTCCAATGAGGGTCCCAGCCGGCCGCCCGGCTGCACCTGCGCCCCCAGCACGATCAGCACATCGGCATGCTGCGCCCGATCGGTCTGGCCAAACTGATCGATGACGGCGATCAGAGTGGCCCCGCCCACCGCCAGGCTGATGAGCGTGACCCAGAAAATAGCGCGCAGTCGTTTGTGTTTGATCATGGCAGCATCGTGCCATGCGCCCGGCAATTCGTCAACCGACTCCACCGACACGCCAGCGGCTTGAGTTGAAGCAAGTTTCCACCCGGGTAATCTGCATGGTTTCTCCGCTGCCGCTTCACAATCAGTTCACAATCTTGTCCGACAATACGGCCAACTTCACACACTGAGGAGGCAACATGAGCACCTTTTTGAAAATCGTCTTTATCGTCGTCGTGGCTGCGGTCGTTATCGGCACGGGTGTTGCCGTGTTCAACGCCGGGATTGCGCAGGGCCTGCTGCTGAATGGACAGTTCCCTGCACCCGATGGCGCAGCGGTCACAGTGAATCCATACTACGCACCGCACTATCGACCCTGGGGATTTTCCGGCTTTGGCTGCTTCGGCTTGCTGGGCTTGTTGCTGCTCTTTCCGTTGATCTTCGGCCTGGGCCGTTTGGCCTTTGGTCCGCGTCACGGCTGGCGGCACGGCCACTGGGGTATGGGCGGCCCCCGCGGCTTCAACGGCGATCAAGTTCCACCCTTCGTCGAAGATCTGCACCGCAAGCTGCACGAGAAAATGAATCAGCCACCGACCACGCAGGCCTAAGCGATCGACCCCAGCTTCACTTCCCACTCCCTCTCCTAAGGAGTGCTTTGCAAAGCGCTCAGGAGAGGGACCCGGGGTGAGAGAGGCTGAGCAGTGCCTGATTACAGCAAGAGTCCGGCATGAAAACCACAGGAAACACCATCTTGATTACGGGCGGAGCGACCGGCATTGGCCTGGCTCTGGCCGAAGCGTTCTTAAAAGCAGGCAACGAAGTGGTCATCTGCGGCCGCCGCACACAGCGATTGCTTGAAGCGCAGAGCCGCTTGCCGGAGGTCCACATCAAAACCTGCGACGTGGCCGACGCGGCAGAACGCCAGGCTTTGTTTGACTGGACCGTGGCAAACTTTCGCCGCCTGAACATCCTGGTCAACAATGCCGGAATTCAGCGGCCCCTTGATTTCGCGAACAATGCGGTCGATCTGCTGAATGCCGGCGACGCTGAAGTCGCAATCAATCTTCAGGCGCCCATTCAGCTATCTGCCTTATTCATTCCACATCTTCGGACACAGGCCGCAGCCGCCATCGTGAACATCACTTCGGTCCTAGGCTTCATCCCGCTGGCCACCGTACCCGTATACTGTGCCACCAAAGCCGCGCTGCACAGCTTTAGTTGGGCCTTGCGCCACCAGCTGCGCGAAACCTCGGTCAAAGTCTTTGAAGTCGCCCCGCCGGTGGTGGATACGGAACTTCAAGCCGGCGTTCGCAGCCAGAAAGGCTCGACCGCTCAGGGGATTTCTCCACAGGTCGTAGCTGAGGCGACCTTGCAAGCTTTGGCACACGACCACTATGAAACCGCGATCGGGGCAGCTCGCTTTCTGCGCTGGGGAGCGCGTCTGGCGCCCCAACAACTCTTCAAGCGGATTAACGCTTGACTGCTCACTCAATTATTCTTGTCAAGGGAGACGACTCATGAACCTATCCAAAGTTTTCTACAATAGCCTCTATCGCTTCACCAAACCCGATTGGGATCGCGATAACGTGCCAGCGGAGATCACAGCCCTGATCGAAAAGTTCGCGCGGCCGGGACGCGCGCTTGATTTAGGTTGTGGCACCGGCACCAATTCGATTTATCTGGCGCAGCACGGCTGGCACACGACGGGTGTTGACTTCTCGCCCAAAGCGATCGAGCTGGCACGTGACAAGGCGCAGTGTGCGGGCGTCCGGCTGGATCTGCACCTCGGCGATGTGACCCGCCTGGATTTTCTGCGCGGCCCGTTCGACGCGATCATCGACGTCGGCTGCCTGCACGGCCTCGATCGCGAGAGCCGCACGCGCTATGCCGAACAGCTGCGGCGGCTGACCCGGCCCGGCAGCAAGTTTCTGCTGTTCGGTTTTGCGCGGCCCGTCTTCTTTGGGCGCTATCATCTTGGGCAGGACGAAGTGCGTGTACTGTTCGAATCGGCCTTCACCTTCAACAGCGTGCGCCCGGCAATCAATCGTGACAAGGAAGACGTGGTCTGGTATGATCTAACCCGGCGATGAAAACGATTTTGGTGGTGGACGACGAACCGAAGATTGTGCAGCTGGCCCGCGATTACCTGGAGCATGCAGGCTTCACGGTGCTCACGGCGTCCGATGGGCCGATGGCCCTCCACGCAGCCCGCGCGAGCAAGCCCGATCTGATCGTACTCGATCTGGGCCTGCCGCAGACCGATG
>JAUQXC010000782.1 GCA_030834825.1 Thermoflexales bacterium | reverse complement strand
TCTCGATCTGCGCGATCTGTACGATGACGGGTGATTGCAGCGCTTCCGCCGCGCGCAAAATCGGCGTAACTAACGGCGTATAACGCGCCGAAAACGATCCCACCGCATAACCGCGCCCGTCGGCCTTCTCCAGAATCTGTTTCAAGGTGCATAGTTTGATCATTCAGGCTGCCCCAATTTCGTCATTGCGAGTGCGGAGCGCGAAGCAATCTCATTATCGATCAGGGAGATTGCTTCGCACACAACACTCGCAATGACACTCACCGACTTCGTTCCCACAATTGATGTTGCGCATTCAATTGCCAGCCCGGCGCGTCGATGGTCAACGGCAAGCGTGCCCAGCCTTGCGCGATGCGCCGGCGGGTGTCCTCCCACGAGCGCACGCCGCTCAACGCATCGGCGGCTTCTACGTTGCATGCGCCCACGGCCACCGCCAGCGTCATCGCTTCGGCGGGCGTTGTCTCACGCAGCAGGGCGCTGAGAAAACCGGCGATGGTGGCATCACCCGAGCCTGTGGTGCCGATCACCTCGACCTGGAAACACGGCGCCCACAGTTCTTGATCGGCCCACGCTGCCCGATCGGCGGGCGCGGCCCGCCCGAGTTGATCGATCGCCGCGCTATTCGCCGTGCGCAGATACGCGCCGCGCGCGCCCAATTTGATCAGGACGATTTTCACGCCCAGGCCGATCAACTCGGTGCTGAGGCTTGTCAACAGTTCAGGGCTGGCTTGATCGACGATGCTGCCGCGCGCCGCGAGTTCGTCAAACGTCGATCGGCGCAGCATGAACAGCAGTTCTTCCAGGCTGGGCGCAAACACATCGACGTGCGGCAGCACCGATCGGAAGAGGGCCACCCAATCGAGTTGGCCGGCTTCCGAATGCGGATCGGGATAACACAGATCGAGTGAAGTCGTCAGGCCGTGTGTTTTGGCGCGGCGCATCAGATCGGCCAGTTCGTAGCCGTCGTTGGAATAAATGCGGCGCATGACGGGCGGATAACCAAAGTGCAGCAGATCGGCCTGCGCCAATTGATCCGGGGTGACCTCCGCCGAGCTAAAGTCGTGATTGGCGCCGGGGCAGTGTAGAAAAATCCGATCGGTGTGCGGCGGGCTGATGATGACGGAATACGACGTGGTGGCCTGCGGATCGAGTTCCATGCCGCTGAGCAGATCGGGATCGATGGCATTGATGATGCGCGTGACCACGTGTCCGAATGAATCATCGCCCACTTTGGCGATCAAACGCACCGGCACGCCCAGACGCTGCAGCGCCAAGCCGGTGTTGGAGACCGGGCCGCCGGTTGAGAGGGTGGCCGATCCGGCTTCCAGCAAATGACCGGGCCGGAAGTTGGCATTGAAGACGCCGGGTTCGATGGCGCTCACATCGGGAATGATGTCCAGGCAAATGTGCCCGGCGACGATGGCGCGGCGAGGTGGGATCATGGTGAGTGAACAAACTGGACTCGAGGCTTGCCCGTTTCCGCCGCAATGCGGCGGCGGGCCGCCGGGCGTAGCCGGTCTCGATACCGATGATCGCTCCGGCTGAAGCCCCAAGTCCTGGCAGCCTTACGGTTTCAGTTGATAGTAATCCGGATAATCCGTGCACAACAGATAGAGCGGCGGCTCGTCTTCTTCGATCTGCGCATAGCGCGGCAGCGGCTCCAGGAAACGATTATCGGTGTCGTCGTCATTGACCGCGGAGACTTCGCCGACGAGCACTTTGCCCTCTGCTCCCCAGAACTTGTGATAGCAGTAAGGGGGCAGGGTGATGCTTTCGCCGGGCTTGAGTACCACGCGATCACCGGCTTTCACGGTACGCTGCACACCGTCGGTGCTGACCGTCACGTCCGAGTCGGCCAGCGTTTCGTCAGGTGTGGCGTTGTACAGCTGAATCACCAGCTGGCCGCCACCGCGATTGATGATGTCTTCCGTCTTGTGCCAGTGAAAATGCATCGGCGTGATCTGATCGATGTCGACCAGCATGATCTTCTCGGCATATGGCTTGCTGTTGAGGTCTTTGGCATTGCCGTTGCGGATGGTAAAGAGCAGCAGCCCGGTCTGGCGATACTTGCCCAGATTGAAGTCGGTGACATCCCAGCCCAACTTCCGCTCGACGATCTCACGCACTTCAGGCCCTTGAGTCCGCCATTCGTCCGGCGTCCAGTGTGCGAAGGGGGGCAGGTGAAAACCGTGCCCGCGGATGAACGCGTCGGCGTCGCGGATGAAGGCGTTGATTTCGGATCGTTTCATGTTGTCCTCCCCTATATCGTCATTGCGAGCCCCGCCGGGGCGAAGCAATCTCCTCCACCATCAACGAGATTGCTTCGTCGTCCCGCGGACTCCTCGCAATGACGACATCATTTATCCCGCTTCCTGCGCCCCATTCAGCGCGCGCGGAATGACGCCCATCTCGTGCACGGCTTCGGCGCCCACCATCAGGCTCACAATTTCGTCGGGTGTAGTCTGCTTCGATAAGCGCTCGCCCACTTTTTTGCCGCGCCGCATGACCACAATGCGATCGGCCACGGCGAACACGTCCTGCATGTTGTGGCTGATGATAATCACCGGCACGCCCTGATCGCACAGGGTGCGGACCAGGATCAACACCTTGCGCTGCTCGGTCACACCCAGCGCCGCTGTCGGCTCGTCCATGATCACCATCTTGGCGTTCCAGTAAATCGTGCGCGCGATGGCGACTGACTGGCGCTGCCCGCCGGAGAGGTTGCGAATCTGCTGTGCCAGTGACGGGATGCGAATATCCAGACGGGACAGAACTTTAGCTGACTCTTCGCGCATCAAGGGGCGGTTGAGCGTCTTGAATAAACCGCCTAAATAGCTATTCTTGATCTCGCGCCCCAGGAAGATGTTCGATCCCACGTCCAGGTTTTCGGCCAGGGCCAGGTCTTGATAGATGGTCTCAATGCCCAGATCGCGCGCTTCACGCGGACCGCTGAACGATACCCGGCGGCCCTCGAAGTAGAGCTCACCCTCATCGGGTTGGTGGACACCCGCCACCATCTTGATGAAGGTGGATTTGCCCGCGCCATTATCACCCACCAGTCCGATCACTTCGCCGACGTTCACGTCGAGGCTGGCGCTGTCCACGGCGGTCAGGCCGCCAAAGCGCTTGGTCAGGTTGACTGCTTGAAAGAGAGGGGTCATGATCTATTCCTCACTTGCCCAGCTTGCGGCCGAATTGATCCATCACGACGGCGAGAATCACCACAAACCCGATCGCCACGTACTGCCAGAACGGCGAGACGCCCAGCAACACCAGACCATATTGAATGGTGCCGATGATCAGTGCGCCGATGATCGTGCCCACGACGGTGCCTTCACCGCCGAACATGCTCGCGCCGCCGATGACCACCGCTGCGATGGCGTTGAGCGTCGTCGTTTCACCGGCGTTGTAGGCGCCGCTGGTGAAGCGTGCGGCCCAGATGACACCGCCGATCCCCGACAGAACCGCCGCCATGATATAGACTTTAATCAATGTGCGCTTGACAGGAATGCCCGCGCGGACCGCCGCCTCGAAGTTGCCGCCGATAGCATACAGATGCTGCCCGAACTGCGTCTTGGCCAGAATGTACCAGCAGACCAGCGTCACGAGGATGGTGGCAAGCACGGGATTGGGCATAAGCGGGATGACGGCTTGCGCCTGGGCCGGCGTCGCCGTCAGCGGTGCATTGAAGAAGTAAACACCGTGATCGGGCCAGAAGTAAACCAACGAACCGTTGCCGAGTGGTCCCAGGTAGGGCGGTTGCCTCGCGATGGGGTAACCCCCGCTGATGAGCAGCGCCACGCCTTCGACCAGAATACCCATGCCTAATGTCGCGATGAAGGGGGGCACTTTCACGCGTGCGATCAAGAGGCCGTTGATGAGGCCGGGAATGATCGTGACGAGAATACCGCCGAGCATGCCCGCGCCAATCGTGACGACGGGCGACATGCCCGCCGCATGCAGCGTCTGCATGACGAGCGCGGCGATCACCGAAGCGAAACCCAGCACCCAGCCCGTCGCCAGATCAATTCCGGCGGCGATGATCACAAAGGTCTCGGCCAGACCGATCAACAACACCTGGGTGGCATAGAGCAGAATGCCTTGCACGCTGCGCGAGCTCAAGAAGGTCACCTCGTTGGCGGCTTGCGAGGCGATGCTGAACAGCACAATCAAGGTCACCAGGAAAGCCCACGGCCAGACTTTGCGCACCAGCTCCAGGTTTTCAATTCGATTACGCTTGGGTTTCACCGCGACCTGCTCGGTGGACTGCACGGTCATACCAACCTCCTCCAAATGGGGTCACTTTGATCATGGCACAACTTGGGTAAAAAAGGCAAGTCAGAAAACAGGCGCTCATTCCAGGCAAGCACAGGGGCGAGGTAGGCCGCCCATCACGCGGCACCGGCAGCCTCGCCCCTGAGGTGCTCACAGCGTCGGATTACTTGGTGTAGAAGAACTTCATCACGGCCGGATCGTTCATGTTGTCGCGGGTGATGACCTGATAGCCCGTGGGGATGTGCCTGGGCAGGCTGGTCACACCGTTCAGGTTGGCCATCGCCATCTGCACGGCGAAGTAACCCATATCGGCCGGCTTTTGCGCGATGACCATATCGACGGTGCCGCCCTTCAACATCTCGATGGCGGTCTCGGTGGCGTCGAAGGCCACGACCTTGACCTTGCCGCTGAGGCCCTTGTTCTGCACGACCTGGCCTGCGCCCTGCGCGCTGAA
>JAUQXC010000781.1 GCA_030834825.1 Thermoflexales bacterium | reverse complement strand
TTAGGTTATCGCACGCCCCAGCAGATTCACCGCATCGTGCGCGACAAAGCGCGTGTGCAGGGCGCGATGGCGTCCATTGTCGAATGGCAATCGCTCAAGATGCAGGAGTACCGCTATGGGCTGCTCACCGGTATCGTGCGCTTCGTCGAGCTGTTCGGTGTGCGCCGTCCCCTGCGCTATGAACGTCCTGTGATTGCGGGGGACTACGATCACGCGCTGCATGTCGATCATCCCGATGCGCCGTCGTTCCTGGAAACCTACCTTAACGAACCGATACCTGAACCGCGCTTGGGTGGTGCACCACAGCAAACCGCCGCACCAACTGAGCTGGAGATACAGTTCCCTACGACGGTCAAGCAGGAATAGCGATCGGCAAAAGAACTCCTCCAACTGACCCATGTGAAATAGCAAGGTTATCACTGATAGCTGAGAGAGGGTACCATGACCTATATCCCGACTTCCTCCATCAGCCTGCTGCGCCAGGAATACGAGCAAGCAACAGACTTGCTGCGCTGGCAACCGCCGCTGACGCAGCGCTTCGTTGAAGCACAGGCGCGGCCGCTGGCCGAAGCGATGGTGCAGCACACACCGCACGTGCACTTCTCATTGCCTGATCAAGTGGTTACCTTGGAAGATAAGGGACAGCCACAGACGGTGCCCGCCGGGTATCGCGATCAAGCGATCGGTGGGGCCAGCTTGCTCGATCGGCTGGCACGGACCGACATGCGGAAGGCGATCGCGCAGCGCCTGCAGGAATTGGAACTGAGCAGCAATCGCGCCGTCTCGATCGGCGCGAAGTTGCTGCGGTATGCGACGGCGAGCTACATGGTGCGGGATCTGTTGCCGGCTGGTCGCTCGATTATCTATCGGGCGGAAGAGGGCGAGGAGATCCCGACGATTCCCACAACGACCCCGGCGGCGAGGGGTTCAGCCATCATGGCTTCGACCGATGCGATCACCGAAGAGGATGCGTCCGACGCAGACGCAGGGCGTGGTGAACTGCTGGTGCCGCACGCAGAAGCGGCGCGCAAGTTCTATCTGCCGCAGTGGGTGGCGTTTGATGCCGACGATAGATTACTATTGAACTCGGTGTCGGAGGCGGAAGCGCACATCGCGTCGATGCAGCGGTTCATGGAAGTGTTGCACCTGGCGCGGGCCTTTGCACCATACATCGTGGCAGATGAACAGTATCAGCAGAAGCGCTACGGCATGTTGGGGCAGTTGATTAATCAAGGCCGCGCGTTGGCCCGCTATGAAACGCAAGAGATTATCAACACGATCAAAGCGCGGGCCGCTCAACACGATCTGAATCGGGGTCTCAGCTTGCGCGTGCCGTACTTTGACGATCAATCCTTGAGCCTGGAACTGACCGAGCTCGAGGTGATTCCCGCTGGGCGCATCATGTTCGTGCCGGCCTTTGTCGTGAAAGCCGCCCATGATGAGCAAGCGCAGGTGGTGGAGGACACGCGCCTCAGCCCTTCGACCCGCCGACATCTGTTACAAGAATTGAAGATGCTGGAACAAGCTTTTGACGACGGTGCAGGTCAGCAATATCAAAACTGGTGGCAAAGTGTGCAGCAGCTGTTGGCTGAGCAAAGGCCGCCGGCTCAAGCCGGTTCGCTGTGATCGCCGCGGATGGCGACTTGAGCCGCTATTATCACTAATCTCATTGGACCTGCCACAACTAGCCACTTGATCGAATGCGATTGAGTGGCTGGTTTGTGTGACCTTATCCCCCTGACCGCTATCAGACTCGTTGCCTTTCGCGCAAAATTCTGATCAGTGCTACAATCACCCATGTACCTGACCCATCACTGGCTACTTGCCAGAAATTCTGTGTGGAGTCAAGATTTCCTGGTCGCGCCGTGAACCGGGATGTCTGGACTCTTCTTTTTGAGACGCCCGAACCATCTGCAGAAAGAGGAAAAGCCATGTCTCAAAATCCTGCTTCACCCACCAGCTTGCTGCGCCAAGAATACGATCAGGCGGCCGAACTGCTGCGGGCTCAGCCTCCGCTGACGCAGCGCTTTGTGGAAGCACAGGCCCGGCATCTGGCCGATGCGATCGTGCAGCGCACGCCGCAGGTACGTTTTTCGTTGCCCGATCAGGTGATCGGACCGGGCAGCGATGCGCGGCCAGTGGCGGTGACTGCCGGTTATCGCGATCAAATCATCGGCGGCACTGGTTTTCTCGATCGGTTTTCGCGCTTTGATGTACGCAAGGCTCTCGCACAGCGGCTGCAGGAACTGGAGTTGACCTCCAATCGTGAAGTCTCGATCAGCGCTAAATTGCTGCGACACGCGACGGTGATCTATATGGTGCACGGTATGTTGCCGGCTGGCCGCAGTGTAAAATATGTGGTCGCTGACGGCGAGGAGATTCCGACACAGCCGGCTGGTGAAGTTGCTGACGTAGGCTCGGCCATCACGGCCTCAACGGATGCTATCGCTGAAGAGGGTGGATCCGAGGAAGGACGTGGCGAACTGCTGGTGCCTTACGCAGAGGCTGCGCGCAAGTTCTATCTGCCGCAATGGGTAGCCTTTGACGAGAATGACAACCTATTGGTGAATTCGACACAGGATGCGGAAGCACACGTGGCCTCGATGCAGCGTTTCATGGAGGTGCTGCACCTGGCGCGCGGCTTTGCGCCGTACATTGTGTCCGACGATCAATACCAGCAGAAGCGTTATGGCATGCTAGGCCAGTTGGTCAATCAGGGCCGCGCGTTGGCACGCTATGAAACGATGGAGATCATCAACACAATCAAAGAGCGTGCCGCCCAGCACGATCTGAATCGTGGCCTCAGTTTAAGCGTGCCCTATTTTGACGATCAGGAGTTGGCGCTGGCGTTGGAAAGTTTCGAAGTGATTCCACAGGGCCGCATCATGTTCGTGCCGGCCTTCGTGGTCAGAGCTGCTCGAGAACAGCAGGCCAAAGTGGCGGACGATACGCGCCTGAGTCCCAGCACGCGCAAGCACCTGATTCAGGAATTAAAGATACTGGAAGCGGCGTTTGACGACGGCGCGTCCCAGCAATATCGGTCCTGGAAGCAGGACGTGAAGCCGGGGTTGGGAAATAAAGCGTAAAGCAACAACAACAGCGCTCTCATGGCAGCCAGGCGGTCGAGCTAATCTATGTGGCTGCAACATGAGAGCGCATTTTACTTTACACCAAAGCGCGAACGGCGTGATGCGGCTGATTCGCGGGTAAAAGGGATGGATCAACATGCTTTCGATCATCTTGCTGGCGGTGATAGTCTTTCTGGCGTATAAGGCTTCACCGAAAGAGAAAAAAGAACACGCGCACGTGCACGGCGCAGGGCAGATCGGTTTGCTAGCCGCACTGGCTTTGTTCGGCGTGGATTACTTCACCTCGTACTTCTATGCCACGGGTGAGATGATGCACGCGCTGCATCCTTATGGCCTACAGCAGTATGCTTATATCGCGGTGTTCGTCATTGGTCTGGCTAACTTTGTGTTTGGCGCGCTGTATATGTACTCACTTGGAATCTTTAATGAAGGTGGTGGATCGTATACTGCCTCCATGCGCTACCTGGCTCCCGGGTTGAGCCTGGTGGTTGCGGTCACCTTAATTCAAGACTACGTGCTCACCATCGTGGTCTCGGCGCTATCAGGTGGCGATCAATTTCTGTCGTTGTTCAATGCGAATAATGCCGATTGGGTCTGGCACTTCGGCTTGGGCGCAGCTCTGGCCATCGTCACCTGCTGGCTGACCATTCGCGGGCGCGGTGAATCGGCCACGGTAGTTTTTACCATGTTGGGTATCTTTGCGCTGTTGACGCTGATGATGGCCATGGGCTTGATCATTGCCGCTGCGCGCAATGTGGCGCCGCTGCCCACCGAAGAAGAAATTCATGTCACCACCTCAATCGGTGAAGCCTTGATGCATCTACTCACGGCATCAATGAAAGGCATGGTGGCCTTGACCGGTCTGGAAGCGATGTCTAACGGTATTCAATTTGTCATCAACGAAGACGCCGGTTTTGTGAAGTGGGGCAAGAAGCACTTGCCGCGCTTTAAGGGTCTGTGGAATTTCTACAGCGGCAAAAGCGGTATTGGCCGTTCGGTGCAGACCTCGTTCCTGTTTTACGGCGCGCTGACCACGTTGTTTCTCACGTTCTTTGCTATTCGCTTTAATGCGTTTGATGGCACGGAAGGTCGTACATTGGTAGGCAATCTGGCTTTCATTGGTTTCAATCAGATGCCCGATGGCGATCTCTCCCTCCTGGGAATCCCAGGCTTGCAAGGCAACCTGCTGTTCTGGATCTATCAGCTGTTGGCGGTGATCTTGCTGGCGGCCGCGTCGATGACGGCTTTTCAAGACTTGCAGGCTACGGCCTGGCGCGATGTGGCGATTGGCGAGATACCGGAATTCGTCGTCTATCGCAATCCCAGCGGCACGTTCACACGCTCGGTCAAGGCCGGGTTTGTGGCCGCTGTCGTGATCATGCTGCTGGTGGGCGGACGTACTTCAGTGGCGGTGCCCTTCTACGGCGTGGGCGTGTTCCTGCCGATTACGGTGATGGGGTTGGCAATTCGCAAGCATATTCAGGTGACCTACACGGGTTCAAAACGTCGCTGGGGCGTGTGGGGCGCGTCGCTTGCAGCAGCTCTGGCCGCGCTGGTTTTTGTTGGGCAGATCGTCGGCAAGTGGAATGAAGGCGGCTGGGTGGTACTCATCACCTTCAGCATTCTAATCCTTGGCGCAAATTTGCTCTTGATCTCGCCGATCGGCTATCGCGACCCGAAGCAGATCTATCGGATTGTGCGTGAGAAGGCGCGCGTGGAAGGCAGCATGGCCTCCATCGTCGAGTGGCAGTCGCTGAAGATGCAGGAATACCGCTATGGCCTGCGCTCCAGAGTCTTGATCGGGGTGACGCGCCTATTTGAATTGTTTGGCGTGCGGCGCCCAGTGCGCTACGAGTCTGCGCCGGTCGTGGCGGGTGATTACGATCACGCTGTCCACTCTGATCATCCCGAAGCGCCGTCACTGCTAGCCGAGTACCTCAAAGAACCGACCGAACCCAAGCTCGGTGGTGCGCCGCAGGTGACGGAACAGCCAACTGAAATGGACAAGGCGTTCCCAACGAAGAGCAAGGATGAAGGCGCAGGCTGAAAAACGCGCTTGGTCTGGTTCCTTAGTATCTTGGCCACGTTCCTAGATTAAGCCAGAGGAGTGAGTCGTGGAGGTTGTCGTTCGCTGCATCCTTGCCCGTGCCCTCGCCGCAGGTGAGGTGGGCCGCTCACCCGGCGCGTCACCGGCGCATCGCCCAGCGCGCCTCTGCTTTGCCGTACCCAGGCTCCCCCGGAGCCTGGCGGCACGCTGGGCGGCGGACAAGGCGTGCGCCGGGTATGACGAGGCGCATCCCTCAACCTTCATCCTTCTCGTATGATCTCCGAACCGCTTTACGCCCTTCGACCCACTGAAGTTTTTCACGCGCTGGAATCTTCGCCGAAGGGCATTACCTCTGAACAAGCTCAACAACGTCTGTTAGCGTACGGACCTAATACGCTGCGTGAGCCGTCTCCTCCGCCTCGCTGGCGTATGTTCCTGATGCAGCTCATCCATCCCATGGCGCTAGTACTGTGGATAGCGGGCCTCATTGCCGTTCTCAGTATTTCGCATGCCGTGTTAGGTTTAGTCATTTGGCTGGTGGTGCTCGCCAATGCCGCTTTCTCTTTCTGGCAGGAACATCGCACGCAGCGCGCCATGACGGCGCTGAAGCATTTGTTGCCTGCGCATGCGCGCGTCATCCGCAACGGCCAAGAGGAAGAAATTCCAGCCAGCGAGGTCGTCGTGGGTGATCTGCTGGTGTTGGCCGAAGGGGATGACATCTCAGCGGATGCGCGCGTGGTGGAAGAATATGGTCTGCGCACCAATAACGCCAACCTCACCGGTGAGGCCATGCCTGCGCGCCGTACGGCCGACGCTTCGTTGCGACTGGGTATTTCTGAAGTAGAGCGTCCCAATTTAGTCTTCGCCGGCACTTCGGTTGTCTCGGGCACGGGCCGCGCTGTGGTGTATGAAACCGGCATGACCACCCAATTTGGGCGCATCGCCAATCTCACCCAGACACTGTCTGAACCGCCCAGCCCGTTGCAACAGCAGTTAGCCCATCTCACCAAGCGCACCTCTTTAATTGCGATCGGTCTGGGTGTAACCGTGGCCTTTGTCAGCGTAACGCAATTAGGCTGGAGCTGGTTTGAAGCGCTGTTGTTGGCGGTTGGCCTGGTCGTGGCTTTCATTCCAGAAGGACTTCGTCCGTTGGTCACTTTGACATTGGCGATGTCGGGGCAACGCCTGGCCGATCGGGGGGTGCTGATCAAACAAGTCTCCACCATCGAGACCCTGGGCGCGATCTCCGTCATCTGCACTGACAAGAGCGGCACGCTAACGCAAAACCAAATGACGGTGCGCGAAGTATGGGTGACGCGGCAGCGACTCAGTGTGTCGGGTGTGGGCTATGAACCCAAGGGCACATTCAGCCCGCTGCCCTTGGGGCAGCCCTATGAAGTCGAGCTCAAGCAGCTCTTAATGGGCGGCTTGTTGTGCAACAATGCCCGCTTGAATTCACCCACGCCCGATCGGCCACACTGGACAGCGTTAGGCGATCAGACTGAAGCCGCCCTGCGGGTGCTGGCGCTGAAGGGTGGCGTTGATGAACCAGTCATCAGTTTTGAGTATCCCCGTATTCATGAGTTGCCGTTTGATGCTAAGCGTAAGCGCATGACGACCATTCATCGCCATGAAGGCCACGTGCTGGCTTTTGTGAAGGGTGCGCCACGCGAGGTGCTGCAACTGTGCACGCAGATCTCGCTTAATGGCGAAGTGCTTGAATTGAACAACGCGGTGCGAGCCGAGATCCTGGCGGCCAATGACGATTATGCCCGCAATGCGTTGCGCGTGCTGGCCATCGCCATGCGGACATTGCCCACCCGATCGGGTAGGGCCGCTTATACGCCCGAATCCGTGGAACGTGGTCTTACCTTCTTAGGCCTAGTTGCCATGATGGATCCGCCGCGTATCGATGTGGCTGATGCCATGAAGAAGTTTCACGAAGCAGGCATTCGCCTGACGATGATTACGGGTGACTACGGCCTCACCGCCGAATCAGTGGCCCGTCGCATTGGTTTGTTGACCACGCCTGTGCCGCCCATTCTCACAGGCGCTGAATTGGACGCGCTGAGTGATGACGACTTGCAGCGGATCCTGGGCGAAGAGATCATCTTTGCGCGCATGGCCCCCGATCATAAACTGCGCATCGTGGCGGCCCTGCAAGCGCGCGGAGAAACTGTCGCCGTTATCGGTGATGGCGTCAACGATGCACCCGC
>JAUQXC010000070.1 GCA_030834825.1 Thermoflexales bacterium | reverse complement strand
CGGAGTAGGTCGTGGGTATTGGCATCGGCCGGATATGACTGCAGAACGATTTATTCCCGATCCATTTAGCAACGAGCCCGGCGCACGGCTTTATAAAACCGGTGATTTAGCGCGGCGCCTTCCAGATGGGAACATTGAGTTTCTCGGACGCACTGATTATCAGGTGAAAATTCGGGGTTTCCGGATTGAGTTGGGTGAAGTTGAGTCAATTCTCAGTCAGCATGTTGCTGTACGAGAAAACGTAGTCGTTATATCTGAAGAGGCTGCCGGCGATCCCAGGTTAGTAGCTTACATTGTACCAGATCCCAAACAGAAAGTTTCGGTTAGTGAGCTGTATGACTTTATGCGCGATAGGCTGCCGGCCTACATGCTCCCCTCGACCTTTATACTACTGGAGGCTCTACCTTTAACTAGCAATGGCAAGATCGATCGCCAGCGGCTGCCGGCATCCCATCTAATACAAAGCGCCTCGGATAACGTATTTGCAAATGTTTCTACGCCCCTCCAAGAGATCCTCGTTGATATGTGGAAAGAGGTCTTAGGAATAGGGCGGTTAAGTATTTATGATGATTTTTTTGAACAGGGTGGACATTCACTACTTGCGATGAGTGTTCTCTCCCGATTGCGCCATAGCCTCCGGGTTGACGTGCCATTACGCCAACTATTTGAGCATCCCACTATTGCGGAGTTTGCCGAAGTTATTGAGCAAGCTCTTGGACGTGAACAGAAGACGACCCTACCTGCAATTGTGCCGGTTTCCCGAAATGAGGATCTATCACTCTCGTTTGCACAGCAGCGACTATGGTTTCTCAATCAACTAGAACCTGATAGCCCATTTGATAACGTTTATACGGCTTTACGCCTGAGGGGATCATTAAATCGGGTAGCGTTAGAGCGATCTTTTTGCGAAATCATTCGACGCCATGAAATTCTCCGTACGACTTTTGTTTTCGCGAAAGAAGGTCCTCTTCAGGTGATCGCTGCTGAACAGCCCTTTTACATGCCACTTGTGGACCTCCGATCTCTTTCAGAGGGTGAGCGTCGTTTGGAAGTCGAACGGCTAGCGCTAGCGCATGCTCGCCAGTTGTTTCAATTAGATCAGGGGCCATTGTTTACGGCAGAACTCATATGGTGCAGTGATGGTCAACCGTCGGATAGGGCCGAAGAACATGTGTTGCTCCTTAACGTACACCACATTATTTCTGATGCTTGGTCGACAACGATCCTCATCCGAGAATTGACGACGCTATATAATGCTTTTTCGACAGGTCAAGAGGCCTTATTACCCAAGCTGCCCATTCAATATGCAGATTACGCTCATTGGCAACGACAGTGGCTCAAGGGCAGTGTGGTGGAGCAACAATTAGATTATTGGAAGAAAAAATTGGGTGGATCTCTACCGGTTTTACATTTGCCGACTGATCGGCCCCGATCACCCATCTATACTTACAGAGGTGCAAGCCTGTCTTTTAAGCTATCAAAAGATTTGACCGATGCACTTCGAAACTTGGGGCTTCAAAATGGAGTCACACTATATATGACATTGCTGGCTGCCTTCAAGACGCTTCTCTATCGATACTCGGGTCAAGAGGATATTTTGGTGGGATCACCGATCGCTGGTCGCCAACAGGTTGAAACTGAGTCGTTAATCGGCTTTTTTGTCAATACCCTTATCTTGCGCACCGACCTTTCAGGAAATCCTACCTTCCGGGATCTCTTACATCGAGTACGTGAGGTCACCTTGGATGCATATGCTCATCAAGAGGTCCCCTTTGAAATGCTCGTCGAGGCTATACAACCAGAACGGGATGTCAGTCACACGCCACTTTTTCAAGTTATGTTTCATCTCGAGAATACACCCAAGGCAGGGTGGGATTTCCAGGGCATGGTGATTGAGCCCATTGAAGTTCATAATGCAACGTCCGCCCTCGATTTGATACTGAATTTAGTAGAAACAAGTGACGGTTTAACAGGGGCGCTTGAATTTAGTACCGAGCTATTTGAATTCACAACGATTCGTCGCCTGATTACTCAATTTCAAACCTTGCTGGAAGCCGTGATTGTTGATCCCAATCAACGGCTGTCAGATTCGTGCCCACTGCCCAAAGCCGAATTACAGAAAGTGCTCGTTGAGTGGAACAACACTACACAGAGCGGGCCTTATGAACGTTGTATTCATGAGTTGTTTGAAGAGCAGGCTTTGAAGACGCCAGATGCTGTTGCTGTAGTTTTTGAAGACAAGATGCTAACGTATAAAGAGTTAGACTGTCAAACAACACGCTTGGCACAGGTGTTACAAGGTGCAGGCGCAGGCCCAGAAACTGTAATTGGCATGTACTTGGGAAGATCTCACGCTTTAATAGTGGCAATGCTCGGCATACTCAAAGCGGGAGCGGCGTATCTACCACTGGACCCAAATTATCCCTCAGAACGCATTTCTTTTATTTTATCCGATAGCCAGGCGGCGTTGCTCATCACTGAAGAGCAGTACACCCAGCGCTTGCCGGAGCATTCTGCTCAAGTCATCTATCTTGATCGTTGTTTACAGACAAATCCCCGCCGTGAAGTTGGTTCTTTGGATCGCATCACTTGTTCGGATAATTTAGCTTACGTCATTTATACCTCTGGCTCTAGCGGTTTGCCCAAAGGCGTTCAAATCCTTCATCGCGCAGTGATCAACTTTATGTGGGCGATGCGCCATCAACCAGGAATTGCTGGGCAAGATGTGGTACTAGCTGTTACTACCCCCTCTTTCGATATAGCTGTGGTTGAACTCTTGTTACCGCTCGTCGTGGGAGCAAAGATAGTAATTGTTTCCGATGAAATTGTTGCTGATGGAATACTTTTAGGGATGAGCCTGACAGAATCTAGTGCGACTTTGATGCAAGCTACCCCCACCACATGGCAACTTTTATTGGAAAGTGGCTGGAAAGGTGACCCCTCTTTGACAGTTTGGTGTGGAGGAGAGGCGCTTGGAAGCACCATTGCCGATCAATTGTTGACACGGGCAGCAGTTGTCTGGAACCTTTATGGTCCCACGGAAAGTACTGTTTGGTCGACTATTTACCAAGTCCAGCTGGGCCAGCGTCCTGTTTCCATTGGGCGCCCAATTGCCAACACGAGCGTTTATTTACTTGATCCCTATATGAACCCAGTGCCGATCGGCGTGCAAGGCGAACTCTATATTGGAGGCTGGGGACTAGCACGTGCTTATTTGAACCGACCCGAACTAACAAGCCTGC
>JAUQXC010000780.1 GCA_030834825.1 Thermoflexales bacterium | reverse complement strand
CGGATCTGTATCTGCTGCCCGCCTCGCAAAAACGCGATAAGAGCGCCGTCAAACCCGGCGATCTCATCAAACTCTGCAACGACCTGCGGCCCGAGTTTGACTACGTCCTGATCGATTCAGCCGCCGGTATCGAAGAAGGGTTCAAGACAGCCGTGGCCCCCGCCGATGAGGTGATCATCGTGACGAATCCGGAAGTCTCGGCGGTGCGGGATGCCGATCGCGTGGTGGGGCTGATTGAAGCGGCGGAGAAGGGCCCGGCGCGGTTGATCGTCAACCGTCTCAAGCCCAGCCTGGTGCAGCGTGGCGACATGCTGGATACCAGCGACGTGCTGGATATTCTGGCCATCGATCTGATCGGCATCGTGCCGGAAGATGAAGGCGTGCTGATCTCCACCAATCGTGGCAGTCCGGCGGCGCTCGACGAAAAATCGACGGCGGGACAATCATTCCGCAACATCGCCCGCCGGCTCAACGGCGAAGACGTACCCTTTGAAACCTTCAGAGAAGAAGGCGGACTCTTCGGACGGTTGTCCCGAATGCTGCGCCGCGACGGGAGGGCCGCATGAACAAACTAAAGAGTTTCTTCCAGCGTTCCGCGCAGCCAACCAGTCGCGAAGCCGCCAAGCAGCGGTTACAATTGGTCTTGGTGCACGATCGCAACCAGATCGAACCCGGGCTGCTGGAGTTGATCAAAGACGAGATCATCGCCGTGATCTCCAAGCACCTGGATGTCGATCGGAACGGGGTGCAAGTCAATTTCACCGAGGGCGATCGCGAAAGCAAGCTGGTGGCCGACATCCCGTTGTCGTCCCGGCGGCAAGTCCGCAAGTAAACGGCGCTGGTCAAGGGAGATTTCAATAGTTCAAGATGGCTACTGTACGAACGTCATATCATCCGGCCGAATATAACCGCCTGAGTTGGCGGCACTTTGATGTCTGGCTGGTCCTGATCATATTGATGCTGCTCACCATCGGCCTGCTCATGATTAGCAGCGCCACCCAGAACTCGATCGATACCGATCTGGCGAATGCGGCGCGCCGTCAAGGACTCTACGCTTTGATCGGTGTGATCGTGTTGATCCTCACCGCCGCCATCGATTATCGCATCTGGTACAACGCGCGGCACGTTTTATACGTCACCGCCCTGCTCTTCCTGGTCATTACCTTGCTCTTTGGCTCGGGTGAGATTGGCGGTGTGGGCCGCTGGCTCGATCTCTCGGTATTTCCGGTACAGCCTTCCGAGCTGGCCAAAGTCCTGCTGGTGCTGGCGTTGGCCGGCCTGCTGGCGAATCGCTCTCATTCAATCCGCTTGCTGCGCACGGTAGTGCTGTCATTGATCTACATTGCCATTCCAGCACTGCTGGTCTTTCTACAGCCCAACCTCAGCACGGCGATGGTCTACCTGTTCATCTGGCTGGCGATGATCATTACCGCCGGGGTACGAGGCCGGCACCTGGCCGTCATCGCAGGCGCGGGCCTGCTGACCCTGCCGGCCGTGTGGCTGGCGATGGCGCAATATCAGCGCGATCGCATCCTGTCGCTCTTCGGATCTGATCCCGGTTACAATCCTACGCAGGCCTTGATTGCTATCGGCAGCGGCGGCTGGCTGGGACAAGGTTACGGCAGCGGCACCCAGAGCCAGCTCCACTTCTTGAAAGTGCGTCACACTGACTTCATCTTCTCCGTCACCGCCGAGGAGTTGGGCTTCGTCGGCGCGGTGTTCATCGTGATCCTGTTCGGCCTGCTGATCTTCCGGCTGGTGCGCATTGCTGATCGTTCGCGTGACGCCTACGGGGAATTCGTCGTCATCGGCCTCGCCGCGATGATCTTCTTTCAGGCCGCCATCAACATCGCCATGAATCTCAACATCGGTCTGGTGGCCGGCCTGCCCTTGCCGCTGGTCAGCTACGGCGGCAGTTCGCTGATCACCATGCTGCTGGCCGTCGGTATCGCCGAAAGTGTCATCATGCGCCATCGCAAGATCGAGTTCTGACGCAACATGTTCCGGCGTATGTTCCTCGTCATGCTCATGGCACTGAGCAGCTTGTTCGCAGCTGCCTGTGTGAGTTCATCCTCGCTCGCCGCCGGACCCGGCGGCGCGGCGGCCCATCCGCTGGCCCAAGCTTCGCCCGAGTTGACACACACGCCCTCCGGCATCTTCATCAGCACCCGGGTCCGCCCGACGGAAACGCCGTCAAGTGCGGCCATCTTAACGGCGGGGTCCGCCACCACGAAGATGATTGTGCAGGGGCGCGTGTTCGATGCGGCACGCGGCCAGCGTCTGAGCGGTGCGACGATTGAATGGCAGTTTTTGGCGCTGGATTGGCAGCAGCACAACGGCCAGCTGCAAGTGCCCGACGACGGCCTTTACCGCCTGGAGCTGGCCATCCGCGACGCTGATGAAGTCATCATCGTTGCCCGCGCGCCGGGTTATCTACCCAGCCTGGCGCGCCTGCTCGGCCAGCAATTAAGCCAGTACGGTTCACGACTCAACTTTGGCCTGGTCACGGCCGATGGCCCCGCGCCCACTTTGCCAGGCGCGTTGGGCACTATTCAATTACGCGGAATCGTGTACAATTCGGCGCGCGGTCTCCAGGACCCGATCGTGAATGCTCACGTGGCAATGGTCAATCGGTCCGTGGTGCAGCCCGAGATGCAATTCGACGTCATGACCAGCCTCACCGGCACGTTCCTCATTCCCGTGGCACTGCACACCACCGATCAGATCGATTTCACGATCACGGCGAGTGATTATCAAACCGCCACGCTTACGAAAAGCGCGCGAGACCTGGCGAAGAACCCGCAGATCTCGATCGGCTTGCGGCCCGCCCCAAAACAGTAGTCAGCAGTCAGCCGTTAGCAATCAGCAATCAGTAATCATCTGTCAGTAATCGGTGATCAGTGACCAGCAGCTTTTATCCAACATGACTGACCGCATGACCCTACCTCGGAGAATATTCGATGACTGTTCGTGTTCGTTTTGCCCCCAGCCCCACTGGCTTCTTGCACGTCGGCGGGTTGCGCACCGCGTTGTTCAATTGGCTGTTCGCTCAAAAGATGGGCGGCACATTCATCCTGCGTCTCGAAGACACCGATCAGAAACGTTACACACCCGGCGGCGTGCGCGCCATCGTGGAAGGCTTGCAGTGGCTGGGCTTGCAGTGGAACGAAGGCCCTGACAAGGCCAGCTTGCGCCAGATGCAGGGCGATGAAGATTGGGCGGGCGCGCCGGATGTCGGCGGGCCTTACGGACCGTACATTCAATCGCTGAAAGTCAAACGGCATCAAGCGGCTGCCCAGGAACTGATCGAGAAAGGCATGGCCTATCGCTGCGACTGCACCGCCGAGCGGCTGGCGCAAGTCCGTGAAGGGCAGAAGGCGCGCAAGGAGCAGACGCGTTACGATCGGCACTGCCGCTTCAAGCAACCGGGCGAGGTGGATCCCAACCAGCCGCATGTGGTGCGTTTGGCCGTGCCCCTGGAAGGTTCGACCACCGTGCACGATCTGATCCGCGGCGAGATCACGGTCGATTACAGTCAGCTCGACGATTTTGTGATCCTCAAATCCGATGGCTTTCCCACGTACCATCTGGCCGCCATGGTGGACGATCACGACATGCAGATCACGCACGTGCTGCGTGGCGATGAGTGGCTGCCCAGTTTGCCGCGCCACTACTTGATTTATCAAGCGTTTGGCTGGGAACCGCCGGCCTTTGCACACCTGCCCGTCATTTTGAACCCGTCGGGCAAGGGCAAGATGAGCAAGCGCAAAGCCACCTCGGCCGATGCGGTGTTCGTTACCGAATTCCGCGACGAAGGTTATCTGCCCGAAGCACTGCGCAATTTTCTGGCGCTGGTCGGCTGGGCGCCCGGTTCGGGCAACGAGCAAGAGATCTTTGCGCTGGACGAGTTGATTCAGCTTTTCAGCCTCGCGCACGTCAATCCCGCGCCTGCCGCCTTCTCATATGACAAACTCGATTGGATGAACGGCATGTACATCCGTGCTCTGCCTGCCGACGAACTGGCCAAGCGTATTTATCCTTTCCTGATCAAGGCAGGCGTGGAAGTGGATACCGAGCGCCTGTTGAAGATTACGCCGGACATTCAGGAGCGCTTGGTCACACTCAGCGATGCCGTCGAGGCTACCGATTTCCTATTCGTCGAAGATGTTTCGCCCAATCCGGTGCAGTTGATCGGCAAGGGCCTGACCAAAGAATCGACCCTGGCCATATTGAAACAAGCCGAGCAGATCATTGACGCTTTTGAGCCTTTCGAGGCCGAGCCACTGGAGCTCGCTTTCCGCTCTGCTGCCGAAGCCGCCGGGATGAAACCCGGTCCGTTCTTCACCCCCATGCGGGTGGCGGTGACCGGCAAGGCCGTCTCGCCGCCGCTGTTCGGATCGATCGTGGCGTTGGGGCGTGAGAAGACGATTGCGCGCTTGAAGAATGCACAGCAACTGTTGGCCGGCTGATTAGCTCTGTTATAATATCCACGAAGTTCACTAGGCCGCACGAAGTTTTTTCGTGATCTTGGTGTGCTTCGTGGATCATTTTTTACCCAAAGGAAGTTCTGCTATGTCGCCTGAAGAAACTACGATTACACCTACCGATTTCATCCGTGAAGCCATCAAGGAAGACTTGAGGTCGGGGCGCTTCACCAAAGTGCATACGCGCTTTCCGCCGGAGCCTAACGGCTATCTGCATATCGGCCATACCAAGGCGCTGATCATTAACTTCGGCATCGCCCAGGAATTCGGCGGTCTGTGCAATCTGCGCTACGACGACACCAATCCCGCCAAGGAAGACGTGGAGTACGTGGATGCGATCAAGGAAGACATCCGCTGGCTGGGCTTCACGTGGGACGATCGGGAGTTCTACGCTTCGGACTACTTCGAGCAGTTGTACGAGATGGCCGTCAAGTTGATCAAAAAAGGTAAGGCCTACGTCGACGATCAAACGCCGGAGGAAGTCAGCGCCAATCGCGGCACGCTGACTGAACCCGGCAAGGAAAGCCCCTGGCGCAACCGTGCGGTAGAGGAGAATCTCGATCTGTTCGAGCGCATGAAACGGGGCGAATTCCCTGACGGCACGCGTGTGCTGCGCGCCAAGATCGACATGGCGTCCGGCAATTTCCTGATGCGCGATCCGGTGATGTATCGCATTATTCACGAGCCGCCGCATCATCGCACGGGCAAACAGTGGTGTATCTACCCCATGTACGACTTTGCGCACGGGCAAAGCGATTCGATCGAGAGTGTGACGTTTTCACTGTGTTCGCTGGAATATGAAATCCATCGCCCGCTCTACGAATGGTTCTTGAAGGAACTGGAAATCTTCGCACCGCGCCAGATCGAGTTTGCACGCTTGAACATGAATTACACGGTGATGAGCAAGCGCAAACTGCGACGACTGGTCGAAGAAGGCCACGTCAGTGGCTGGGATGATCCACGCATGCCTACGCTGCGCGGTCTGCGGCGGCGCGGCTACACGCGAGAGGCGATCCACGATTTCATCAGCCGGGTGGGCGTCGCCAAGTCGGACAGCGTGGTGGACATGGCGCTGCTGGAGGCGTGCCTGCGCGAAGATCTGAACAAGCGCGCGCTGCGCCGCATGGCTGTGCTGCGCCCGATTAAACTGGTGCTCGACAATTATCCCGCCGATCTCGTCGAAGAGATGGACGTACTCAACAATCCCGAAGACCCCCTGGCGGGCACGCGCAAAGTGCCTTTCTCCAAGGTCTTGTACATCGAGCAGGAAGATTTTCAGGAAGTGCCGCCGCCCAAGTACTATCGCTTGTATCCCGGCAACGAAGTTCGCCTGCGCGCGGCCTACGTCATCAAATGCACTGGCGTTGTGAAGGATGATCAGGGCCACGTAGTCGAAGTCCACGCGACGTACGATCCCGCAACACGCGGCGGCGATACGCCCGACGGTCGCAAGATCAAATCAACCCTGCACTGGGTGTCGGCCGCGCACGCCATTCCGGCGGAAGTCCGCCTGTACGATCGGTTGTTCAATCGGCCCGATCCTGAAGCAGGTGAAGAAGGCTTCCTGGGCTGCCTCAATCCGAATTCGCTGACCGCGCTAAAGGGTTGCCAGGTGGAAGGCAGCCTGGCCGGAACCCAACCCGGCGATCGTTTCCAGTTCGAGCGGCAGGGTTACTTCTGCGCCGATATTGAAGCCACACCCGATCATTTGATATTCAATCTGGCGGTGGCGTTGAAGGATGCGTGGGCCAAGATCGAGCAGAAGCAGAAGTAATTAAGGGATCGCGATCGGGCCACCCCGCTGAGAAGCGCGGGCCACGTCAGATCGAACCTCGAAGTGGACATGCTTCACTCAATCAAATGGAGGCCAGGGATATCCCTGACCTCCGCTTTTGTTCATATTCAGTATGTTCGGCGGGCTATGCACCGCTTCATTTTACGCCAGAGGGTTGTCCGGTCTTTACCCCGAGTTGTCCACCGGTTGTGCCAAAGCGCGTCGAGACGTACTGACCCTTTTGGAACATGGGTGGATCGCTAAACTGCTGAGTCTTGTACCCCCACTCGAAAATCTGTTGAAGTCCACCATCGCTGTGGAGCACTGCCCAAAGCGCAGCTTGTTCCCCGACTTTGGCCGTTTCGATGTTAACCTTCACAGCGTGGTTCGTGCCCTTGTAAACCGGCGCATAACCGACGATTTCGAGAGCCGTTAAGTTAGGATCCTTGTAGATCACGATCCAGCCATTGAGCGGGGTAGTGATCGCATCCATCACAATGATCCCCCTGTCCAGGGCCTGATCGTTAACCGCGATCTGCGCGGTCTTCAAGTCAACCGTAGAAGTGGGTACTCGCGCCGCGCTCGTGCTAAAACTGGCGCGCACATATCTTTGATCCTGGACGAGCGGCCAATCGCGGAGCGGCTTCTCCTGTCGTTCCCATTCGAAGACGCCTCGCTGTCCATCATCTTTGTGGAGCTGCGCCCACACGTGGGTGGACTTGCCCAGTTTCGGCGTGTCGATGGTGGCCTTCACGTTCGTGTTCACGCCCGAATAGACCGGCGCAAAACCTACAATCTCGCCGGGGGTGAAGTTCGGATTCTTATAAAACACCACCCAGCCTGGTTGCGTCGTCGTGATGGCGTCCACCAGGATGAAACCCGATCGAACGTCTTGATCGTGAACCGTAATCCGATCGGCGGACACAGTCTTCCGCGAAGTGCTTGCTCTCGGCGTCGCGGTAGTGACTGGCAGCGGAGCAGCTGCCGCGGTCGCAAATTGAGTCACCACCACCTGGCCATTTTGAGCGATCGGCCCATCAGCATAGGCGCGCTCCTTTAAGCCCCATTCAAAGATACCCGGCTGCCCAGCATCGCCTTGAAGCACCGCCCAGAGCATGGGTGCATGGTCTATTTTCGGCAGGCTGACCACAACCTTAACGCCCAGGTTTGTGCCTTCGCGCACGGGGGCATAACCCACCAGGTTCTCCGCCGTGAAATCCGGCTCCTTATAGATCACCACCCAACCGCTGCGTGCGGCCGTGACTGAATCCACCACGGCAATGCCGGTCTCCAGATTCTGATCGCGCACCGTGATCTGATTCGCCACTGGCGCAGCCTGGGTGCCCGTCACGGCCGTTAGAAACAAGACCGTCAGTGCCACTGTCAGCACGAGAGGACGGGTCACTAAAGATTTTTGTCCTTTCATCGTTTCCTCCTCTGTGTCGCCGGTCGAAGGTTTTGTCTGAGGCTATCGACCGGCGTAAAGTTGGCAGCTTGAAAGAGCTGCGATGTTTAGCCTAGCACGGATAACTCAAAATGTCCCAAAAAACGTCGAAAAAAAGCCTAAACGCGAGCGGCTTATACGGGCCTTCTGCAAAAAACAGGGGGAGGTTCTGAGCTTGTACAATTGAAACAACACGTTGTTAGTCAGTCACTGGCCGCCCGGGGGACAGCATGCATAAAGTTCATTCGGCAGATGGCGCCACGATTGCTTATGAAAAATCAGGGCACAGTCTACCACTCTTGGTGATTCACGGAGACTACGTTGATCACTCGCAGTGGAACACGGCGCTGCCATTTTTAGCGCAAGACTTCACAACCTATGTCATGGATCGACGCGGTCACGGCAAGAGCGATCCCTATCGCACCGGGCACACGTTGGAACGCGATGTCGAAGATACGCTCGCCGTGCTTGAGACAATTCATGAGCCGGCCTGCCTGCTGGGGCATGCGACCGGTGCTTACATTGCTTTGGAAGCGGCAGCTCGATCAGCGTTCGCAACGAGAGTCGTGCTGTATGAACCGCCCGTCGTAGGCGCGGCGCTCAACCTGGAGCCGCATCGTTCAGCTTTGAGCCGCTGCCTGGCGGTTGACGATCGGCAAGGTCTGATCACGATCGTGCTGAATGATATCAGCGGGGCAACCACCGGCCGTGAATTGCCGCCGGCGGCCATCAATGGACTGCTGCAATCCGCGTACGGTCAGATCCTTTTACGCAATGCGCGATCGCTTCCAGCAGAGTTAGCGTCCTACGCTGCCTATGAGTTCGACGTGGAACGCTTCCGATCGTTTACGCTGCCCACGCTGTTCCTGCTGGGCAGCTATAGTCCACCGTTCAACAGCCTGGTCACAGAAAAACTACGGGCCGTTCTACCGCAGAGCAAGACGGCGCTGCTGGAGGGACAGGAACACAACGCCATGACGACTGCGCCTGAGCTCCTGGCACAAGTGCTGCGGACGCAGCTACGAGGAGGAAGCACCGCCTTTGATCCCGCACCCTGAGGAGCGAGTGGCCCCTGATTCAACAGGCGACGTGGTATAATTTAATTACATTTAATTGGATGTGTGTGTGCAGTGTGCCGCCAGACCCTCTTAAGGTCTGGCGGCATTTTTTTACCGGCGCGCAACCGGGGTCGAGGAGATCAAGCATGGACGTCAAACTGTACGTTGGGAACCTGCCCTATCTGACCACCGACGACGAACTGCGCACGTTGTTTGCGCGAGCCGGCACCGTGGCCGCCGTCGCCGTGATGAAAGATCGAGAGACCGGCACCTCGAAAGGCTTTGGCTTCGTCGCGATGACCACCCGGGCCGAAGCCGAAAGCGCGATCCAGTTGCTCGACAACTATGCGCTGGGCGAACACTCGTTGAAAGTGAGCCTGGCGAGGCCACGGATGAATCGCGCCAGCGGTTATCGCCGCTAGTCGCCGCGTCCTCTGGTGTGGCGATCAAGCCTGAAAGGAACGCTCCATGGACTTCCGAACTGGTGACGAAGTCGTGCATCCCAACTACGGAGTCGGTAACATCATGCGCGTGGAAGAGCGGCAATTGGCCGAAGCTAAAACGCGCCTGTACTATGTTCTGGCATTTGGCAAGACGACGGTCTGGCTACCGGTGGACACTGGCGCAGCGTCCACCTTGCGGCTGGTCACGGCTCCGTGTGACCTCGATCATTATCGCACCCTGCTGAAGAGCCGCCCGGTGGAGTTGAACAGCGACTATAAAAAGCGGCGCCTGGACATTAACGAACAACTGGCGCATGGCTCGTTTCAGGTGATCTGTGAGATCGTTCGTGATCTGACCGCGCTAAGCTGGCGCCGAACCCTGACGGGAATCGATGCGTCGTTGCTCAGCAAAGTGCGCACCAATCTCTGGGAGGAATGGGCTGCCTCCACCGGCCAGCCGCTGCCAGAAGCCATTCAGGAAGTGACGACCCTGCTGCAAGCGGGTGAGCAGACTTACAAGTCATAGGGCCGTCCTGTCAGCGACATCACGGCGAATTATCGATCGCTTCTTTAAAAAAACGATTCCTAGAATTCGCACCAAGGAGAGACACCATGAATCCACAGCGAGATGGTCTACACAGCAAGCGGCCTACCTCCCCGGGACAGGCACCGCGACCCGGAGACCCGCTCACGAACGAGGACATTGCCCGCTTGAATAACCGGCGGGAAGAACTCAACCTTATTCTGCAGCAATGGCATCGCTGCAGCCGGATGCAAGCCGATCGGGCAATTAGCGCCTGGGTATACAACCACAGCGGCGCTCCCCGGCGGCCTGTCAAAAACACGCCCCTGGTCTAAATGGCATCGGGGGCTGGGTTAACCGACACATCATTCGATACATTCGGGTTGACAAAGATTGGAGTCATACACATGGATCCGACCAAAGACATTTTGCAGGACAAGTGGCTGGCCGTTAAAGACCAGGTGCTGCGCAAGTGGAGCCAGCTCACCGCCGAAGATCTGGCCGGGCTGAGCGGCAAAGAGGAAGAACTTGTCCGCGTCTTACGGCAGCGCTATAAATATGGCCGCGTTCAGGCGGATATGGAAATTCGCAGTTGGCTGCGCGACTGCGCCAAAGAGCGCGCCAAAGCCTGAACCTTTAACCGCGCACGGCGAACCGTGTTTCGTTTAAGTGTTTGCCTGCGTTCCCTCTCTGTGCAGGTGGCTGCACTCTGGAACACGCCATTAAAGCGATCTGTGGTATAATCTCACTACGTTTAATTGGATGTGTGTGCGATGTGCCGCCAAACCCTCTTAAGGTTTGGCGGCATTTTTTTGCCGGTGTCAAGCCGGGGTCTATAAGGAGACCACTCATGGAAGTCAAGCTGTATGTTGGAAATCTGCCGTACCTGACCACTGATGACGATCTGCGCACGTTGTTCGCGCAAGCCGGCACCGTAACCTCCGTCGCCGTGATCAAAGATCGAGATAGCGGAGCCTCGAAAGGCTTTGGCTTCGTCGAGATGACGACCCAGGCCGAAGCCCAAAACGCGATCAAGATGCTGGACAATCATCAGATGGGCGAACGTGCGCTGAAGGTAAACCTGGCCAAGCCGCGCGAAGAGCGCAGCAGCGGCTACCGCCGCTAATCGCCGACGCCGTCTGAATTCGTAGCCGTCATCCCTAAAAGGAGTGCTTCATGGAATTCATATCTGGTGACGATGTCGTTCACCCTGATTACGGAGTAGGCAACATTATGCGACTGGAAGAACGGCAACTGGCCGAGGCTGAAATGCGCCAATACTATGTCCTGGCGTTTGGCAAGACAACGGTCTGGATGCCGGTACAAGCCGGGGTCGTGTCGCCCTTACGCCTAGTCACGGCTCCGCGCGACCTCGATCAATATCGCATTTTGTTAAAAAGCCATCCCGCTGCCCTGGACCGTGACTACAAAAAGCGGCGGTTGGGTCTCAACGAACAACTGGCGCACGGCTCGTTTCAGGTGGTGTGTGAGGTAGTGCGTGACCTTACCGCATTGGGCTGGGATCGGCCCATGAATGAATCCGATGCATCCATGCTCAAGAAAGTCCGCGCGAACCTGTGGCAGGAATGGGCCACGTCCACGGGCCAGCCACTGCCAGAAGCCATCACGGAAGTGAATGCGCTGCTGCAAGCGGGCGAGCAGACTTACAAGTCTTAGTGCCCAGCCTCCCACAACCCGGCGAACTACATGGCTCGCCGGGTTTTGTTTAAGTGCGCCACTTCACAGGCCCGCTAAGTGCAATCAAGAAACTTCTGTAGCATGAGACCCGATGATCGAAAGCACTTGCGCCAAGTGCTGATTACACCATTCAAAGAAAACGCGACTGGCTTGGAGCAAAGCCTCGACCGTTTCAAAGAGTTCGCCATGGGTCACTTCTCGACGGAAGTGACGCCAGAGCATTTCAATCGGATTCAGCCACGGACTATCGGTGGGCAAATACAACAGGAC
>JAUQXC010000779.1 GCA_030834825.1 Thermoflexales bacterium | reverse complement strand
CGATTTGGCTCCGAATCAACTGCACACTCCACAGATCTACAGTCAATAGGTCAAGACTAAAGTGAATCCGGATGCACTGATCGGTCAAGCGCGAGGCACGAATATCGAATAACGGCCATTGATCGCTTGGCAGCACCTGGTCCGACATCTCTTGTCGCACCAGCGCCAACTGTTCTGCCACCACTTGGGGATCTTGCTGGCGCAAGTCCAGAACCTGAATGTGGTAAGGCGGTACGTTCTCTAAAATCTGCTGTTGGCCATCAGGACGCACGATGGCCCGCAGCATCTCGTGGTGCACGATCAACCGCTGCCAGGCGCGTTCAAACTTTTCCAGGTCCAGCCCGACAATGTCGAACTCCTGGTATCCGTGTGTCGCCACATTGCCCAGTTCAACCGAGCTGCCGCGACCAATCCAGTAGGCCTGTTGAACGTCAGTGAGTGGAAAAGGCTTGTATCGATCCTCAGGAACTGGCCGAAGGGTGGGCAGCGTTATGGCGGAAGTGGTGTCGAGCTTGATCGTATCCGCTTGGCCGTCTAACAGCTTTGCTAACAAGGCCTGCTTTTCTGCAGAAAGTTTTGCGCGTCTGGCCTCAAGATGCTCTCTATGCATGGTCGCCTTCCTGATGGCTGATCGAGCCAATAGTCTTTGGAGACGGCACCCACCTCACGGTTACATCAAGCTCTGAGCTTGTTCTTCTGTCAGGCTTTCCAGTTTTTCGATAAGGGTCATTTCTACGGCAACCGCCAGTTCTGAAATAGTGGGATTCACCAATACCAGCCGCAACGGCAAAAGGACCCCCACGACTTCCTGCAAGCGCGCCTGGACTTGTGTCGCCGTTAATGAATGTCCGCCCAACTGAAAGAAATTGTCGTGGATGCCGATGGGCGTGATTCCCAAGCAATCTTGCCAGACCTCGGCGATGCGCTCTTCCATTTTGTTGGTAGGTGCGATGTATGTTGTCATGAGCGCCGGGCGGTGGGACGGCGAGATGGGGCCAGATGCGGGGCCACCTTCTAGGATTCTTTCTTGCAAGCTGGACGGTGTCAGCGAGAGCCATTGATCCACAAAAGAGTCCCAATCTTGCGGTAGAACTAACACCTGGGGCAACTCGGCTGCCAGGATCCGCCACAAGGCCTCAACGCCACCCGTCATGGAGATCCCATACTCCTGACGCAATTGCTCGACGCGCCTCGCCAGCTGCGGTATGGGAGAGAGCAGCGTGCTTTGCCAGGGATCCCATTCCCACGGTCCCCAATTGACCGAAAACGTAAGGACGGAACGCCGTCTGCGATGGTAATGCGTGAACGCATCTAGAAAGGCGTTGGCGGCACAGTAATCAACCTCACCCAACCCGCCCGCAACAGCATAAACGGAAGAGTACAGCACCATAAAATCGAGCGGCTCATCTTGCACAGCGACGGCCAAGACCAGAGTCCCCTTCAGCTTGGGAGCCATGACCTGTTCCGCCATATCAGGCGTTTTAAGCTGAATCAGTCCTGCCCCTGGCACGCCAGCGAGGTGAAACACACCATTGACCCGACCGAACTGTTTATGAGTTTGGTCCAGCACCAGCCGCATCTGCGCCAGATCCGAGACGTCAGCGGCCGCTATCAGCACCTCAGCTCCCAAGTCTTCTAAGGTCAGGACCTGCTGAATTTGACGATGTGTCCGTTCGTCATCAGACTTATGGCTGGCCAACCAAGCCGGCCATTCGGAGCGCGGCGGCAGGCCGGAGCGTCCCACTAGGATCAACTTGGCCTGCGCGATGCTGGCCAACTGCTCGGCCAGTGCCAACCCTAATCCTCCCAGACCGCCCGTAATCAGGTAGACGCCGTTCGTACGGAGTCGGGCTAGGCCACCCGTTGTGTCGCTTAGTCGGATCCCTTCAAACGACTGCACCCAGCGGTATTGAGTCCGATAAGCTACCACCTTGTCCGTGACCCCCGCCGCGAATTCTGTGAGCAACAGCTCTACCAGATTCTTGCTTCGCCCTTGGGACAGTACCACATCGACACTTGAGCAAGTGATATGTTCATATTCCGTGGGGATCACCTTGCACGGACCAAGCAAGGCAGCTTTTTCTGGACAAATCACCTCATCGCCCAGCACATCCTGCATCTCGTTAGAAATGACCCACATCTGAACCGGCTTCGCATCCGCCTGGAGACCTAACGCTTGAGCTAAAAAGAGCAGACTATAAAAACCGAATTGCTGTACGTGATCCACCATCGCTTCAATGGAGTCATTACCCTTGGTTGTCACATTCCACAGATGCACAATCCGGTTCGGCGGCTTGTGCATCTGGACCAAGTGCCGGATCAAGCCCAGATAATCGTCGCTCGATCGCGGATTGAGCGTATAGACACCCTCGCGGACCCGTTGAAGAGAGGTCCCGATCATCACCACGGTGACATCCTCTCCTTGCTGCTGCTGCCGCTCGGCCAGTGCCTGGCCCAAGCCCTGCTCATCCACAAAGAACAGCCAAAAACGTTTTTCCGCTGCCTGCTGATTGGAACGTGTCAGCGGTCTGCGTTGCCAAGTCGGGACATAGAACCACTCGGCAATATCTTTTTTCGCTGATGCACATTCCATTGCGGGCAAAGCTGCTGGCGCAACGCGAGGAGCAGCATACTCAAACCAGCAACGCTGCTCTTCAAATGGAAAAGTGGGCAAAGAACAATACCGCCGGCGTTCGTGAGCGTAAAAGCTAGGCCAGTCAACAGCTAGGCCCGCCAACCAGAGCTGTCCCAATGACTGTAGCATCAACATCAGGTCCGACCGCTTATCATATGCGGCGGGCAGCGAAAAAAGCACCAGAGGATCAGTGGCTTTCTCTCTGGCTGGGTGCTGAAGGGCCAACCCACCCAGCGTCTGTCCAATACCTACCTCCAACAAGATATTGTCTGGCTTCTCCCACAGCGCCTGTATCCCAGCAGCAAAACGGACAGGTTGACACATGTGTGTGGTCCAGTAACTTGGATCCGTCGCTTGCTCTGATGTAATCCACGTCCCGGTCACGTTCGAAATGTATGGAATGAGGAGCGGTTTCAACTTGATCGTCTGCATCAATTCCCTGATAGCCTCTGTAATCGGCTCCATCATCTTAGAGTGAAAAGCGCGCGAAGCTTGCAACCGTCGACAAGCCACACCCTGGGTTGCCAGCTGGCGCTCCAGTTCAGCAATGTTTTCCAGCGGGCCACCCACTACGCACATCTGCGCGCCGTTACTGGCGCACAGAGAAAGCGCTTGATTCAGCAGTGGCACCAGGCTCTCTTCTGGCAACGCAACAGCCAGCATTGCACCCTCGGGCAAGCCTTCGGCCAGATTGGCGCGCTGGATCACAATCCGTAATCCATCCTCTAGCGAAAAAACACCGGCTAAGCATGCCGCCACGTATTCGCCGATGCTGTAACCGATCATGGTACTGGGCTTGATCCCCCAAGACATCCACAACTGGGCCAGGGCATACTCGACCGTAAACAAAATAGAATGCGCCAGTGATGTTTGCCCGATTTGACTGGATTCGATTGAGGGAGCACAACGCAACATCTGGCGCAGATCAATCTCTGGTCTGGCCGGGTGGATCGGCTGGCTTGTCTCTTTCGGGTACATGAGATCATGCAGATCTAATCCCAGGTGAAGCTGCAACAGTGCACAACACTCATCCACCCAATGCCTGAAGACTGGCTCGCTTTGATACAACCCAGAGGCGACGTTCACATATTGATCTCCCATCCCGGGAAACATGAACGTGACTGGCCGGTTAGCGGACTGTGCCTGGCCGCTCAACACCCGCTGCGGATCGAGTCCCTCCAAGACCGTTACGGCATCTCTTGTATCCTGACAGATAACCACCCTGCGGCAATTGAACGTGCTACGCCCTGTTTGTAGGGTATAGGCCACATCGGCTAAATCAAGGTCAGGCTGTTGCTTCAAATAGGCCGCCAGATTGTCCGTGGCTTGATCCAAAGCCGGCCTTGTTTTAGTAGACAACATTAACAACTGCACCGGCCTGGACGGCCCCGATGGTTCAGCCGCGGGCCTTTGCTCAAGGACGACATGAGCATTAGCCCCCCCAAAACCGAATGAACTAACCCCAGCCAAACGATGTCCCATCGTCTCTGGCCAAGGTCGACGCTCGGTTGGAATAAACAAGGGGACATTTTCCAAAGAAATATGAGGATTGAGTTTCTTGAAATGTAAATGAGGAGGAACTACGCCATGATAAAGAGACAGAGTCGCTTTGATCAAGCCTGCGATCCCGGCAGCGGCTTCCAAATGACCGATATTCGTCTTGACCGAGCCCAAAGCACAAAGCTGATTCTGTGCACGCCCCTCCATTAACACGGTTTTCAGAGCGTTGAACTCGATCGGGTCACCCAGGGGTGTGCCAGTCCCATGCGCCTCGATATAACTGATCTGACTCGGCGCAACAGCGGCATTCTGTAAGGCCCGGCGGATGACCGCTTGCTGGGCAAGCCCGCTGGGAGCAGTGAGTCCATTACTCGGGCCATCGTGATTGATCGCTGAACCACGCAAAACGGCCCATACATGATCTCCATCAGCCATCGCTTGGGAGAGCCGTTTGAGAACCACCAGGCCGCAACCTTCTCCACGCACGTAGCCATCGGCATCGGCATCAAAGGTTTTGCAACGCCCGTCGGCTGCCATCAAGTGCATCTGAGAAAAAGCGATGGTTAGCTGGGGCGCGAGGATCACATTGACCCCACCCGCCAACGCTAAATCACACTCGCCTTGACGCAAACTCTGGCAAGCCAAGTGCACCGCCACCAATGAAGACGAACAAGCAGTGTCCACGGCCAGGCTGGGTCCGCACAGCCCGAGTAAAAAAGACAAGCGATTGGCCGCGATACTATGCGCATTACCAGTACCCGCATAGGCATCGACCAGGACAGGCGAACTGAGCTGAAAATGAGCATAGTCGTTGCTGCTGATGCCCACAAAGACTCCGGATTGACTGCCTGCTAGCTGATCAGCCGCTTGCCCAGCATTCTCTAATGCCTGCCATGCGACTTGGAGCAAGAGCCTTTGTTGGGGATCCATACAGGCAGCCTCTCGAGGCGCTATTCCAAAAAAGTAGGGATCGAACTGGTCCACCTGATCTACAAAGCCACCCCAACGCGTGTTTGCCTTGCCCTTAGTCATGGGATCCGGATCGTAAAAAGCGTCCCCGGCCCATCGGTTGGGCGGGATCTCTGTAATGGCATCCTGGCCTTCACACAAAAGCTTCCAAAACGCTTCGACGTTATTGGCGCCGGGAAACCGGCAGCCGATTCCAATAATCGCAATGGGTTCCACTTCTGTCTTACACCCGGCACCGACCGAGTCCTGGCTAATGGTCTCGCTGCCCAAATACTGACTGAGAATTTTGATCGTGGGATAATCCCACGCCAAGGTAGACGGAAGCCGACGTCCAAGCCAACACTCCAGGTCGGCTAACAGGCTTACGGCTTGCATCGAGCTTAGACCCAAACTGGCAAACGACTTGCCAACATCTATTGCCTGAGGCTCGATACCCAACTGCCGAGAAAGATGAGAGACTATCCAGGCTTGAACCGCTTGCGCTGATTGCATTTGTCCTGATGGGTCTGCCCGATCCTTGGCCAGTGACATCGCCGGCTCGACGTCTGGCGATTGGACCCATTCACCTACAATGCTCAAAGTTCCTTTGAGAAAATTATTCCGACAGAGATGCCGTTGAATTTTACCGCTCGAAGTCTTGGGGACGGTCGATGGCTGGACCAACACAATAGCATAAACTTCCAGTTCGTGATTTTCGGCCACCGCCTGCCGGATAGCCAGAGTTATTTCATTCACATCCGCGTTTCGCTGAGTACGCTTGATCCCTTGGACGATCACCAAGCGCTCCTCACCGGCCACCTCGATAGAAAATGCAGCGCCACTGCCTGGCTGGAGCGCCAAGTGGCTTTGCTCCACTGTCAGCTCAATATCTTGGGGATAATGGTTGCGGCCTCGAATGATGATCAAATCTTTGATCCGGCTGACAATAAATAGCTCACCCTCCTTCAAAAAACCCAGATCTCCTGTGCGTAAAAACAGGCCCCGTGCTGGATCTGACAAATAGGCCTGGAAAGTTTGCTTTGTCTCCTCAGGGTTATTCCAATAGCCCTGGGCAATATGGGGACCCGCTACCCAAATCTCTCCCACTTGATCAGGCCCACATAGAGTGGCTGATGCGGGATGAACAATGACGATCTCCTGGTCGTACCACGTCCGGCCACAACCCACCAGGAGCCGGCTATCCTCATCCTTGTCAGTCGCTGCGACCACGCGGTTCTGTTCAAGCGCCGACGCTTGGACAGAACACAAAACAGGTGGAGCGAGCTTGAGGCCCCCAGAAACGAACACCGTCGCCTCGGCCAGTCCATAGCACGGGTAAAATGCCTCTCGCCGGAAACCACACGACTCAAAGGTTGTGGCAAACCGTTCCAGGGTTTGAGGGCGGACGGGCTCAGAACCGTTAAAGGCAATTTGCCAACTGCTCAGGTCGAGCGTCGCCCGCTGTTCCGGGGTGACTTTGCGCACGCACAGATCATAAGCAAAGTTGGGAGCACCACTGGTATGAGCCTGATAGCGAGAAATAGCCTGGAGCCAACAAAAAGGCCGTAGCAGAAAGTCCAGCGGAGACATCAAGATAGCTGAAGCGCCGATATAGAGGGACTGCAACACATTCCCGATGAGGCCCATATCATGGTACAGAGGCAGCCAGCTGACAAAGGTGCTGGTCTCGGTATCGTCAAAAGCCGCTTTGATCATTTGTTCATTGTAAAGAAGGTTGCCATGGCTCACCATGACGCCCTTCGGTGTCGCGGTCGAGCCAGAGGTGTATTGAAGAAAGGCCAACGAGCTGCTGTTCAGCCTGGGAGCCCGCCATTCTTCCGCGAGATCATCACTCACCATATCCGTGGCCACCCAGCGTTCAGATTCAAGGCCCAAGGAACGCGGGAAAAACGATCCAGCCATGGACAGAATGGATGACGTGGTCAATGCAATCAGCGGCCGAGCATCTTCAACTATCGCTTGTAGCCGAGGCAGGCCTCGATCCACTGGCCGGTTTAGCTTGGGTGGATACATCGGCACCGCAACGACGCCGGCATACAAGCAGCCGAAAAGGCTAGCGATATACTCCAACCCTGGCGGATAGAGCAACAACGCGCGCTCTCCAGTTGCTCTGATGCTCTGCAGGGTGGCAGCGATGGCGCGCGCCCGCCGATCCAACTCTCCGTAGGTTAGCTGCGTTTCTTCTATTTCTCCATCAATAAGAAATTTGTAAGCACAACGCTTAGGGTGGTGAGCGGCTCTCGCGCAAAGGAGATCAACCAAGGTGCTGCAGACAACGTTCGAATTACTAATTTCTACAGCGACTGATCCAACTTCCATTGTTCAAGACTCCCTACCCAGGTTGTGATTCACCTTGGGACAAGCCCAAGATTTGATCATGATTCCCAGGCACCTCATACAGCAAAATGATGATGAATGAGTCGAGTTTACGCCAGCGCCAGACTGGCTGCAACAAGTTGCTCCAGTTCTGCAGCCCACG